>CAZIGP010000323.1:0-4824 GCA_964538425.1 uncultured Pirellulales bacterium
ACGAACACGATCGACCAAAATCTCCCCACCGCCGCCGGGTAAACTACCAAGGCCGGCCTTTTTTAGCCGTTCTAGCACAGTTTTTAATGGAAGTTTCGAAACCTTTGTAAAGTGATGAATCTCCGGAGGACTGAACCCATGAATGTTTATTTGTGGGAAGCTCTGTTTAATATCGCCGAGAAGTTCTTCGTACCATTCTAATTTGAACTGAGGATGCAAGCCGCCCTGCATCAAAATTTGATCGCCGCCAAGTTCGGCCGTCTCTCGTACTTTTTGCAACAACTCTGTGCGATCGAGTACGTAACCTTCTTCATGCTTTGGTGGCCGATAAAAGGCGCAAAAATCACAAACGGCCGTGCAGACGTTCGTATAGTTGATGTTGCGGTCGATGTTATACGTCCGATAAGGTTCGGGGTGCAGCCGTCGAGTGACGGCGTCGGCTGCTCGACCGATAGCAGCAAGGTCCTGGGATTCCAGCAGTTGCAAACCTTCGTCAAACGTTAATCGTTCACCATCGGTGGCTTTATCGAGAATCGCCTGAATGCTGCTGGCAACCATATTCTTAAACCACTAACTTTCGTTGATTATGGCTATTTTGGAATCTGGAATTAACGACGATCAGTATTAAATTAAGTAACCGTTTGCAATTCGTGATGAATTAAACCCAGTTCACTTGCCTTTTGACGAAACAACTGCAACCCGTGTTGTTCTCGTTCTCCTAGATAAAAGTACAAATTATCTCGGAGGTACGAAAGGCATTGAGGTGCAGTAAGGCCTTGCGAAGCGGCTTCAGTTTCTGCAATTTGCGACAGATTTGCTATTCCGGCGTCGCGTGCGCCACAAAGCGCACTTTGAATTTCTTGCGAATTTACTCCAGCACGAGCAACCCACATTGCAAATACAAATGGCAACTCTGCCCAGCGACACCATTGATCGCCAAGATCCCAAACTTCGGCGAATCGGCCGACGGGCGAGTGAATAGCCCGATCGCCAATCAGCAATACCGCATCGGTTTTGGCCTCGGCTAGCGATGCACCGATGGGCAATGGCTCCAACTGCGGCGAAAGGTCAAATTTTTCTTTGAGAAGAATTCGCACTAACGCCGCACTGGTTCTCGATCCTTCATCTAAGGATAACGTGCGGATTTCTTGCATTGGCACACGGCTGAAAAGTTTCACACTTAAGACGGGTCCGCGGCAAGCAATACAAGCGTTAGAAATAATTTTGTAAGTGGGGTCTTGAAAATATTCGATAGACGGAATTAATGCCACGTCGAGCTTACCCGCTGCCAATTGATCGGCGAGGCGGCTTGGCAGATCAAAAATAAGGTCAATATGCGGTGCAAGCTGTGTCAGCCGATAGACCAACGGCTTCGTATTTAAATAAGTGACCGCTCCAACCTTGAAACGGTGTAGATTCATTGAATTTCCTCAACACTCAGCAAAAATTGATAGCTTGTAGAACTGAAATTCTAAAAAGAATTCTGTTCTTGTCACAGTGTCACTACATCGTGACTGCTGGATAATTTTCTAACCGAATAATGAAGTTGAAATTAACCTGCTAAGGTTATAGTTCCAGCTCGCGAAAGGCTCGTAATCCTACGGTAAGCGGCCAGAGAGTAGAAATTAGGCCAGCTACAATGGTTAGCGCCACACCAGTAATAACCCCAGTAGGGCTGCCTAAAAATTGCAGCATCGGTCCTGCCGAAGCAAAAGTTTCACTTTGCGCAGCTAAGTTCAAGTGAATTGGTAAAGCGGTGAATAATATAACGATGACAATAAAAATTGCGCTTATCACCAAGTTCAGAGTGCCGCCAAATCCGGCAGCAATCTTTGAAGGAGAATGCTCGCGTAAATCTGGCATTTTAGCCCCAAGTCCCACAGCAATCGCTGATAAACCTAAGCACAATACTACGCATGCAATTTGATGAACGATGAGAATCGGTGTCGAAACTTGAAGCATTAGGTCGCTAAGTAAAATCAGCAACGTGCAAGGAACGAGCGATCCGGCTGCAGCAAACACAAATTTTGCCCACAAGATCGTATCTCTCTGAATCGGCATAAGTCCCAAAATCCAAAGTTGTCGACCTTCGAGGCTGATCATCGGGAAGATGAACCGAGTCGTGAACGTTGAGAGGATCAACCCTACCACTGCCAAGTTCAAAAAGCCGATCATCGTCGAATACATAGGATTAGCGGCTAGACGATGAATGTTTAAAAAATATAGGCCTAATAAACCAAAGAAAATCAAAAACTGTGACCATTGCACAGGGTCGCGACGAAATAAACGAAAATCTTTTACCAGCAATACACGAAGGTCGTGTGGCAGAAAAAAAGCACGGTCAGAAACAGCGCTATCTACCCACCAAGTGCTTGTACGGCGCTTAGCCGTCGTTTCCCCATACAAGCGGTTATAGCTGTTGCGATATAGTTTGCCTGCCAACCACGTTCCTAATAAATTCAAAAACAAGGCGTTCGACACTAGCAACGACAAGTACAACAAGCTTTGTGCCCAAGGTTGATCGGAGGAAGGGCTCATCGAAGGCCAGCGTGTGGCTTCCAGTAAGCCAGCACTCAACCACCAACTAGGCAAGAATCGTTGCTCAGTAAATCGCAATCGAGATATTAATTGCGTAAACCAACGGTTTGATAGCAGGTCCCCTTCAGAGCTGCTGATGGCTGACCAAATAAACCATGCTACGCCGATGGCCGTTAAAAAAAGAGCCGTGGCCAACACATGCTTTCGCAAAGACGATAAGTGATTGACGATCAGCAGACAAAGAATTCCGCCGATGGCAGCGGGGATATGAACAAAGGCCACCACAAATGGCAGCAGCAGGGCAAAATAATACCATGGCGCTTCTGCGGCTACGCCATAGGCGACTAGCGTCGGACTGCCGAGCAATACAAAACCCCAACTGCTGAACCATACCGCTTCTTGGAATTTATGCGCGTAAATCCGCTGAACGCGCGCCGGGGTGGTTAATAAAAAAGTCGTCTCTGGCGAACAAAAAAGTGACGTATAAAGAATCACACCCGAAGAAAAAACCAGCATCAGCATTAATGCCAAGAAGAACGCATTGTAAAGTGGTTCGATCATGTTGTATTGCAAAAGCGACAACATGCCGAAGCCTTTGTAGAACAAGACGTACAACCCGACCCAGAAAAACACACTTAAAAATGCCACGAGCGATAGTCTCAGCCGAGCCGTCGTGAGCATGTCGCGAATGGTCGCTGATGTAATGCGCGAGCGAAGATGCCAAAACAACTGGGCTTCGCGCTGCTCAGTGAGCAGTCCACCGACAGGCGGAATAAAGTCGTTGCGAGTCTTGTCAAACATGCATTATCACGTTTAAAGCTTGTGCTGGTTAGCGGTCAGCCAGAAAGCAGTTTGCGATCAACTCAGTGTACTGGGCTATAGCTGTTGTTATACTGTTTCGCGAGCGGCTTCTTCTTCGGCAGAAGTAGTTAAGTCCAGATACATTCGCTCAAGGCTAGTGTGTTCTTGTGCTAACTCTTGCCGCAATTGATCAACCGTCCCTAAGAATCGAAGCCTTCCACGGTCAACGATACCGATACGATCTGCAATTTCTTCGGCCAGCCCTAGTGTGTGTGTTGACATGAAGATTGTCATTCCGGCATTTGCACGTTCGCGGAGAAGGTCTTTCACCAATCGCATACTGCGCGGGTCAAGCCCCACCATTGGTTCGTCCAGCACTAATACCGCCGGGTCATGCAACAATGCAGCGGCAAACACGGTGCGCTGCTTCATGCCGTGAGAGTAACTTTCGGTCAACTGATCGACAAATTCGGTCAGTTCAAAATTACGGATTTCGCGAGCAATGCGAGTTGCCGATTCTTCGCGACCCAATCCATATAAATCTGCAATGAATTGCAGAAACTCACGCCCAGAAAGTTTGTCATACAAATAAGGCTGGTCAGGTACATAGCCTAAGCAGCGGTTTGCTTGGCGACTTTCTCGCACCACATCGTAGCCGCAGATGCGAACTGTGCCGGAACTAGGACGCAGCAAACCAACCATCATTTTGATGGACGTCGTTTTGCCTGCGCCATTTGGGCCTAATAGCGCAAACAGTTCACCACCAGGAACCGCCAACGATAAATCGCTAACCGCAGTCTTATGCCCGTAGTTTCGTTTTGCGTGGTCGAATTCGATCATAAACGACAGAAATTACCGCGAATTGTTGTCCTTAGTTTCAACCGGTGTAGGCTGCGTTTCAGCTGGTGCAGGCGTTTTTTCTTTTTGAGGTTCATGAATCGGAAAACGAGCAGTTGGTTCTTCGGCATCAACTTCAGAAATTTTTTCTCTTCGCATTCTGCGTTGATTCCACCAATCGGTTTGATATTCTCGTTTATCTTCGCTAGGAGCTGGGCGTGGAAGCCTTCCTTCAATAGCATATTCCATTTTTCGCTGAAGGTATAATTCTTTGCGCAGTCTGCGATGTATTTCGTCATCACGCTCGGCCTGTTGAGCAATCTCTTGTGATTTTTCTTCATTCATCCGAGTAAATACCAATCGCGATCCTAGTACGTTTACTTCTTGTTTGAGTACGGTCCCATCGTCGCGCACCCAAAGTTTTGCTCTTGGTTCGCGACTGGATGAAAATACTGAACCAGAATCTGCACGATACACGACTTGAAATGCACCACAGACTTTGCCTTCCCATTCAATGGGATCGCGACTTTCGACTTTTGCTTGCAAGATTTCTACAGGATTCTTCGGCGGACGTAGTGGGCTAAACACAGGCACGGTCCATTCCTGATTTAGTTGTAAGCCCGTAATGCGTGTCTGTGGAGAGAGCTC
>CAZIGP010000323.1:4834-5885 GCA_964538425.1 uncultured Pirellulales bacterium
GGCAAAAACGCCTCGAATTGGGGTGACTGGAACGATCCTGATTCAACGTTGATCACTAGTCTCGAAGCCTGAGCTTTGCCGGTAATGATCACAGACTCTCGCATGCCGGAAGCACGTAAGGCAGAACGGAATCGGGTTAAATGTCCAAGCGGATCAATCTCCAGCGTGCTAAAAACATCCATCTGAGTGCCTTCGCCAGGCAACGCAATCGTTTGCAGCAAAATTTGAGTCCAAGTTGGTGAGAATTCTTGCAAAGGAATTCGATCAAAATGAATCCGTCCACGAACCTCGGTTACACCCGTTCCCATGCGAGCCAACTTATTCACTGCCCAGCCCAATGGCTTACTGTTTAAGGTCATCTCCCAGCCGACAGGCTTTTCTTCAGCCGCTGCTTCGGAGTACATCGACTGGTAATTAGGCGGATTACCACTTCGTAGAGGTGGCAGTACCTTGGCCGCGACGAGCCACGTCATGGTCGAAAGCCAAAACAACACAACAACAGAATTAAACCAGCGACTTCCCATGGCCTGTTCCTTATGGAAGCCTTTGATAGATGCGTTCCAATACCGTTTTATACTACCGTAAACCGATACGCAAATCGAGCATTGAGGGAGGTCTTTTTCAGTAATGGTTTGTCCATTGCGGATGGAAAACCCAATCTTTTTGAAACTCGGACTTCGCTATGGTGGTATGAAATCTAACCACGCGATTAGTAGGAAGTTGCGAAAAAACGGCCTCGATGGCAGCATTTTTCCGTTTTTTTGACAGCAAGACACTCAGAATTGAGCTCTGTCTACTTTTTTTTGTAACCGGTGTGTCTTTCCACGGAAGATTGGTGTTGTGTAAAACTCGCGACGCGGACCGAGTGCCATTGATTATCTTGCTTAGTTAAAAATAGATTCCGATGACTGACAAGTCGCAAGTTGCCGGCTAAACCACTATGGGATCTGATCGAGTGTGTGAGTAAACTGACTGGGGAAACTTTTGCACCAGGAAAGAGGCTTTGGAGAATTTGTAAAGCCGCGGGTATGCGTGGAAACGTTGCGCCCCG
>CAZIGP010000324.1:0-2388 GCA_964538425.1 uncultured Pirellulales bacterium
GGCGCAATAGCGTCGCTTTGATTGGCTTGACGTTCTTCCTGCATCATGCGGCCAGTTTCTCTCCAGTTTCGGCGGCTTGTTCATGCTGGGCGACCCAGCCGGCAGCCTCTTGAATCACTTGCACCAACTCCTGCTGGTTCCTGGCAAAGAAATTCTTCGAGTAGCCCGTGTTGCCGCTCGACAGGCTTTTCCACGAGCGCGTCAGTGAAAAATCATAGTACACATACCCAGCCGGTGACTGCCGCCGCCAGATCGATGCCGCCACGGCGCCGGCTCGAATCACATGAATGGGTGTTTCCGCCGCTACGGACTTTTTCTTTTTGGTTTCCGGTTTGTCGTTCATTGCTTGTACTCCTCCGTTGATGAATAAATCATCCGCATCGTCTCACAACGGTGGTCGCTAAGCAAATTGGCTTCATGCGGCGATGGCCGCCGCGCCGCTACTGGCGCAGGCGATGGCATGAAATAGCCCCACGGTGGCGGTCACATCCCCGAGCGCTTCGTGCGCCGCAGCGGCATGAAACGGCACGTCGAAGTATTCACAAAGCGTGGCCAACTGGTAGTTCACGGGTGGCGCCTCCTCGTTCGTGAGACAGTGCCACATCGCCAATTGCATCGTGCAAAGCACCAATCGCTTGGCGGGGAGATAAATGCCGAGCTTATCAAACCAAGTGGTTAGAAACGGCGCGTCGAAGGCGGCATTGTGGGCCACTAATTGCGCAACCCGAAACGTCCTGCCGTCGGCTGCGAGCATGGGATACGTCGCATGGCGTTTGAGGAAGTCCGCAAGATCTTTTGCAACTTCAATATCTTGCCTCGCCTGTTGCGCCCAGATCCCGGGATGATAGTGGTTCTTGCGCAGGCTGTGCGGTTCGGCCTTGCGGGGATCGAATTTCACCTTGGCCTCAAACTCCTCGACGATCTCCAGGCTTTCATTCACCGCCGCCGCGGCGAGTTGAATGATCGGATGCCGTTTCGGGTCGAGTCCCCCGGTCTCTAAATCGAAAAACACCAACTTCTGCGTCATGGCCGATTCTGCCACGAAACGAGGCGCTACTCAAACTCGGCGGACGTTATGCAACGTCTGTTTGTGCTACCTGCATAAAGCTATTGAACGCTCGCTGTCGGTGATTTCCGCAGCGCAATCTATGGAGGGAGGATGCGACACTACAACCATTCAACACTGAGACGGACACCGGAGCAGCGGTCGCAAGGCACATTGTGGGACACTCAGCGGCTCTTGGACTTTGAAACGCCGCAGACGCAGCCAACACCCCCGGAGTCTGCGAAGCCAGAGCCTGTCAGGCAAGAATGTCCGCTCACGCGTTTCGCACTGCGATTTGCCGAGTTGCTTGAGAACGATCCACAAGCCCACTTTCACAACTACGAAATCGCTGAACTAGCCCGTGACATTTTTGGTAGCGCGGCCGGCCACGCGCGCGACGCCTACGACGCTGCCGAAGCGGGTTTTAATTTATTTGTCGCACGGATCGGACTGAAACCTGACAACGAATCATCCGGCATCCTGCGGTTGCTCGCGGAACAAGAACGGATGCCGCTGCAATCGAAGCGCGACCAGACTCAAATCGATTTCCAGCAGTTTAGCACGCCACCGGCGCAGGCCATCGTCGTGGCTCGGGCCGCCGCGCTCCGCGAGGGCATGACCGTGCTAGAACCGAGCGCCGGAACCGGAAACATCGCCACGATGGCCAGATTGTTCGGAGCACTGGTGGACACGAACGAAATCGACGACCGCCGCCGATCACTGTTGACCCTGCAAGGCTTCGAGCCGACCGCTTTCGACGCCGAACGCCTCGACAATCTGCTTTCCCGGGACAAAATGTATGATGCCATTGTGATGAACCCGCCGTTTTCTGCGACGGGCGGGCGCGTCCGCGGGCACTCTACATCGTTCGGCGCAAGGCACATTGAACAAGCGCTGCTTCGATTAAGGCCCGGCGGCCGGCTCGTAGCGATTGTCGGCTGTGGCATGGCTCTCGACCGCCCCGGTTTTGCCGACTGGTGGCAAGAGATTGGCAATCGCTACAAGATTCGGGCCAATCTTGGCATGAACGGCGAAGGCTATGCTCGATTCGGCACCACCTACGACAATCAAATCATCGTCATTGACCACAACGGCCAGACGACCGACCGTGGGGCCATTCTCACTGCGAGCGGCCTGTCGGTCTGGAACGCGCATGAATTACTGACAGATATTTCCAAGGAGGATGTTTATGGACGAATTTGCCAATATGAGCAGAGAGCGCGCTGCCG
Organism: uncultured Pirellulales bacterium; assembly: GCA_964538425.1. GTDB lineage: Bacteria > Planctomycetota > Planctomycetia > Pirellulales > JADZDJ01 > JADZDJ01. The sequence goes on from CAZIGP010000324.1 coordinate 2,275, forward strand.
AAGCGCTAAGACAGATCTACCAGCAAGCCCCGACTCCGGAAACGGACCCGATTCTGGAATTAATCAGCACGGCGCTCGGGGACGGAGTGGGGGACGTTCAATCTCCCAAAGATT
>CAZIGP010000324.1:2398-5881 GCA_964538425.1 uncultured Pirellulales bacterium
TATTCGGTGACGAGCCAGCAGTGGCTCGACTGGAACCAGTGGGCACTGAATCAGCCCCAGGAACTGGTGCGAGTGACGCTGAAAGTCATGGAGCGGGAGGGGATGAACGTCCCGGACCAGCCGGACGCGATTCGCAGTTGGGTGGCGTGGCTGGTCGTGGAAACGCTCGACCAGTTGACGATGGAGTAGGGGAACTCGAGACCACGGTCCAGCCTCATGCGGTCGATATCGAAGAAGGAACGGTTTTCGCCGCTTACCATGTGCAAAAAGCCGTCGTCCGCGGCGCCCATCTCCATCCGGCGAACGTCGTTGAATCGACAGCGATGGCGTGCGTCGAGCCGCCCGATGTCACTTATCGCCACTCACTCCCTGCCGAATTGATCGTCGAAGGACGCGTCTCGAATCTGCAACTGGAAGACGTGATTTATGCAGGACAGGCGACCAGCGTCATCTTGCCGGACGGCTCGCGCAAAGGACACTGGAACGGCGACGGAACGGGAATCGGCAAGGGGCGTGAAATTTATGCCTTCATCTACAATGAGTTTCAACAAGGCAGACCGAAACACGTCCATATCTCGGCTTCGCACCAGCTTTGCGCTGATGCCTTACGCGATCGGGATGCCCTGGGCCTGCCGCTGCGCATCATCCATCAAGCGGAGTTCAAGCAGCGTGAAGAGATTCATGCAAATTTCGGTGTGCTGTTTACAACCTACTCGATGCTGGCCACTGATTTTGGCGGAGGGCAGGCGCGGTTCAAACAATTGACCGATTGGTTAGAAAAAGACTTCGACGGCGTGATCGCCTTCGACGAAGCGCACCTGATGAAAAACGCCGCCGCCACGCCGCACGGCGGCAAAGCGACCGTCGATCAAGGGACGCTCCGCGGCAATATGGGCATTGCCCTCCAGCGGATGTTTCCAATGGCTAAGGTGCGGTATTTCAGCGCCACTGGAGCGACGGAAGCCCGGCACATGGCCCCTTATGAGCGCTTGGGCCTGTGGGGCGCGGGGGCGCCCTTTGCCGATTTCCCGGCTTTCCTGGTAGCGATGCAGCGCGGCGGCGTGGCCGCGATGGAAATGCTCTGCCGTGACCTGAAAAGCGTCGGCACGTATTTGTCGCGCACGATCAGCTACGGCCCCACGCGATTGCCCGATGGCAGTGTCGTTCCGAATAGCGCCGTCGAATACGAACCCTTACAACACAGTCTCACCGAGGACGAGCGCCGGCAATACGACCAGATCGCCGATCTCTGGTCGGAATTGCTCATCGCCTTTGACGAGGCCGAATCGAACGCCGGCGAGCGGCGCAGCGGCAGTCGGTACTCACAGTTTTATTCAGCGCAACAACGATTTTTTCTGCAACTCATGATGGCCTACACGCTTCCCGATGTGATTCCAGCCATTGAAAAGGACTTGATTGAAGGACGGTCGGTGGTCATAAGCTTGTTTAACACGGGGGAAGCCCAAACTGAACGCAAAGTGCGGGATGCTCGGGCCGAGGGCATTGAGCTTTCCGAACTCGACGCCACGCCGCGGGAGATGATCGTCCAGCTGATCGAAAAGCATTTCCCGATTTATCAATATCAGGAACAAACCGATTCGGTCACAGGAAATGTAGTTCGCGTCAGGGTTGAAGACGCGGTGGGCAATCCCGAAATCAACCGCGAGAACCAGCGACGACAAGGAGAGCTACTCGACAAGGTTGCTGACCTCGATTTTCCACAAAATCCGCTCGATGCGATCGTCTCGCACTTTGGCGCCAACGATGTCGCCGAAATCAGTGGCCGGTCCCATAGGTTCGAGAACGGCAAATATGCTCGCCGTAAACTGCAAAGCGTTCCCCATCGGCAACTGAACGAATACGAAACCCGTTTGTTCCAGCAAGGGCGCAAGCGGCTGGCAGTCATTTCCGGCGCCGGCGCGACTGGCATCAGCGTCCATGCGGATGTTTCCGCCCGCAACCAACAGCGCCGTGTGTTCTACGCCTTCCAACTTTCCTGGTCGGCTGATCAACAAATGCAGGTTTTCGGCCGCGTCCATCGGTCGAATCAATCCTCGGCGCCGGTGATTCGATTGGTCCTGCTCGATGTGGCCGGGCAGAAGCGGCTTGTAAATGCCGTTTCGAAGCGCCTGGCGGCGCTGGGCGCCATGACAAAAGGGGAGCGGCATTCGCTCGCCAGTGATTTATTTCGGCCCGAAGATGTCACCGATGATTATGGCAAGGCGGCACTGGCTCGGCTCTATCGTCAGATCACGGCCGGAGAGCACAGCGAAGCCGGAATCGGCTTTGCAACCCTGGAACGAATGGGCGTCCTCGACCACGAGAAAAACGCCGTCAAGGAAAAGTATGCCAACAATGTGGAACTGTTCCTCAATCGGATCATGGTCCTGCACGTCGAGGCGCAAAATAAAATCTTCGACCTGTTTTACAAAAAATACCTGGAAGCGGTCGAGGCCGCCAAACGGCAAAGCGCGTTCGACTTCGGCGTCGAAGAGATCAAGGCCCGCAACCTGCATCGCCTCGGTGAGCCCGAAATGCTGTTTATCGACCCGGCCTCGGGGGCGCGGACCCTGCTGCACGAACTGGAAGGGGAGATCGATGTCATCCGGAACACATTCGCCTCGGCCGCCGCGACGGCGAAACTCGGGTTTTATCGCAACGTGCGCAGCGAGCGCATCTACGCCGTCTCCGAACACCAGCTGATCGACCATAGCGAACTCTCTCTGACGCCCGTCAAAGGTCCGCGCCGGTCGCTGGAACTTTCCGAACTCCAGGAAAAATACGAACTCGTCGATGACGCCGAAGCCCGCGCTTGGTGGGACGCCGAATATGCGGCGACGCCGGCGACGGAGCCGCGACGATTTCATCTGCTCAGTGGAGCGATTTTCCCGATCTATGACAAAGTGATGGGGTCGTCGGGGATTCAGAGTGTGAGAATCGCCCGAGCCCGGCTCGTTGATGGGCAGTCGCTCGTCGGGTTAAATCTCAGTCCCGAAGACGTGCCGAACGTCAAGCAGCGACTCGGCATCGGTACACCGCTGGCGGAAGCCTCGGCCGGCGAGATTCTCGAACTCGTTAGTGGCGGTTCGGTGATCGAACTCGACAATGGCTGGCGATTAGCCAAAACACGCCTGTCCGGAGATTCCGTCGTGGAATTGGTCCTGAACGGCGTACCTGCAAACCGGGACGAGTTGCTTGGCTACGGGCTCTCCGAGGAAATCATTCATTACAAACGGCGCTGGTTCGTGGTCGAGTGGCACGCAGAGAATATATTGAGGGGACTGTTCCATCAGCGCAGGCCGGTCAAAGATTTGACTATCCAGCCGAGATAGAGTCCGTGTTTGGTGCCCGCCGGTAGTTGGTTTTCATACCTTGACCAGATTCTCCGTCGCACCCATCCCCGGGACGATGACGGCTTTGCCGCGGGAGGTGGCTGCACTTCGACGTTGGAACCATCGTGCCATTAACGAATCGCGTTGCCGG
>CAZIGP010000325.1:0-5832 GCA_964538425.1 uncultured Pirellulales bacterium
GCGAGTTGAAGCCCGGCGACTTCATCGATGAGAAAGTAAAGCAGCCGGCGGTGCAAGCGTTGATGGGACGGGTGCGCCATACGCCGGGAGGAGCATCGTTGATCGTAACGCTCATGGATGGTTCATCTCGTTCTATCACGGATAATATCGAGATCACGGTTTGGCGTGCGATGGCAACTCGCAATGGTGGTGAATCAGTGACAGATGGGTTGTAATCGTTGCTCGATGCCAATCACAGCAATTGCAAGAGAAATCCTTTGAAGTAAGGCACGCTTGCGGCGCACTTATCGCCAACGACGCACTTCGCCGCGGTCTTCTGGCAACATTCCGGCGTGCTGAACTCGGCCGAAGAGTGGCCGTGCGTTCGGCCTCTTGCTCATGGTGGTTCCTTCCCGAAGGTTCTAGATTTCCCAAAGCTAAGAAAAATCTAACTCCACTGGCTAATTCCACCGCCTGAGCCTTCGTTGCCCCCGAAGCCCGTTTCTGCACCCCAATGGCCGCTTAACCTGTTTGCCCAACGCTTGACAAAGAAAGCAACAATCTTTATTCTCTATACTGTCGACAAACGACAAACGACGGATAGGCCACGCATTACCCTGGGAAATGCCCACTTTTCAGGCATTTTCTACGTCGCGACGTACAGCACTTTGGCATAAATGAATATGCGCTCGATTGGTAGATGGCAGCGTTATGGGGGGACGGCGGTTGGACTACCGCTCTAACATCGATATCTCTCAGCCGGAGCGAGAGGGACTTTCATTCCCTTCCTGGATTAGTAGAAGGCCAGAAAATCAACTTTAGAAAAGGTCTGGCATCATGAGCCGACAATTACTGGCGTGGGGCGATTCGTTGCGGTGGATTGGCGTCGGAAAGTCGACCCGAAAAAGGCGACGGTACGCTTATCGACCGGTGTCCAAGTTCATGTGTGAGCCGCTGGAAGAGCGAAACCTGTTGGCGGCAACCTATTACGTATCGGAATCCGCGGGCAATGATGCCTATGACGGTTTGGCCCAGGTCTGGAACGGCACACACGGCCCTTGGAAAACGCTCACTAAGGTGAACAACACCGACCTCTTGCCCGGCGATTCCGTGCTGTTCGAGCGTGGCGGTGAATATCGCTCCAACATCGGTTTAGACAGGCAAGATGGTACTGCCAGCGGGCGAATCACCTTCGGCGCTTACGGTAATCCCAGCCAACCAAAGCCCAGAATCCTCAGCTCGGTCGAAAAAAACCTCTACAGCGTCTCCTGGAACGGCGGCACCTGGTCCGATTGGACTGAGACCTCTCCCGGCAGCCGCATTTGGACCACGCAGCCGCTGCTCGACTCGGTTTTGCCTACCGGTTCGCAGTTGGTGACTAACGGGAATTTCAGCCAAGGCGCCACCGGTTGGACCCTCCTTCGGCAGAACGGCGCAAACGCGACAGCCTCAACCACCGGTGGCTTCTACAACCTCCGTTTGAGGTCCAGTTCCCTAGGAGGGCGCCAGGGAACGAACGGGAATTCAATACAATTGTATACTGGTGTCGATCTTGTCGAGGGCGAGTACTATCTGTTGAGCTTTAGCGCAAAAGCGACTCAGCCGTTCACCATTCCGACGATCCTCATTCCGGACGACGCACATGTGATTGCCGGCGAGATGCCGACCCTAACGACGTCTTGGCAAGATTACCAGTTACTTTTCAAGGCCGACGCGACGACACGAGAATGGCTGAAGTTCTGTGTGGGAGGTCCGGACGGACTCCCGCTGGGTTCGGATTTCTCTTTAGACAACGTGAGTTTCAAGCAATGCTCCACCCCGGGTAACAAACGGCTGATCGACATCGATGTGGGCAACATCATCTTCAACAACGGCGGCTCGGTGCCGGGCGGCGGCAGTTGGAGCGGGATGCGCCGATGGAACAGCATCAGCGAGCTTGTCCTGCCGGGCGACTACTACGCCGACTACGCCACAAACACCGTCCAGCTTTACTGCACTCAAAACCCTGCCACGTACTACAACGACATCGAGATCGCGGTTGGCGGCGGTGACGGCGTGAGTACAGGGCAGGTCGTCGCGCCAGGGAATTACACAAACTACGAGAACCTCGACGTTCGCTACGGCGGCATGGATGGGATCCGAACGTATTATGGCAACACGTCGAATTTCACGGTGCGCAACTGTGACGTCGCCTACATGGGCGGCGTTGGGGGTGGGGGCGTATACGGCCGCATCGGCAACGGCTTTGATCTATACGGTTGGGGTTCGCACATCCTTGTCGAGGGCTGCCGATTTTGGGAAATCTACGATGTCGCGCTCGCGATCGAGGCGGTGAGCGGCTCGTCTTCGGATGTGATCTTCCGAAACAACGTGGCCTGGAACTGCAACGTGGGGATGGAAATCAATGGCGATGGTGCACCAGATGTCGCGGATGTCTATTGCATCAATAACACCTTCGCCTATATGGGCTATCAGCAAATGGCGAATCAGCGCCCACAGCAGTCTTGGTCAAACGCCGCCGGGTTATTTTTTCACAACGATGGCCAGAGCACTTTCACAAGCATCTATGTCTACAACAACATCGTGTATGAGTCCAAGTTTGCGTGTTTTTACGACGGCCCGGACTTCGACTTGAACTCCGTGGCGCTCGACTACAACCTGTATTACCAGAGCGATATCCTGGAACAGGTCGCAAGCCAGGCAGGCAATGGTTGGCCGAACTCTGGCTACCACTATATGATGCCCGGCTACGCGCCTTACGATAACAAGATTCTCTTTTACCCCAATTGGTACAACGATACCGGGAAAGATCAGCACACGATCGTCGCCGATCCGCAGTTTGTCGACGCAGCGAATTATGACTTCCGTCTACGTTCCAATTCGCCGGCGATCGATGCCGGAAAGACGCTGAGCGTTCCGACCGATTTCGGCGGCATCCCCCGGCCACAAGGCACGGCCATCGACATCGGGGCTTTCGAGTCCACGATCCCCAAGGTCGTCAATTCGCAAATCAATAGCGGCGCCGCGCAGCGGTCGAAAGTGACAAGCTTAACGATCACTTTCAACCAAATCGTCAGCTTCGACCTTGGTGCATTCTCCATCCTCATGAAGGGTGCCGGCGGTGGATTGGTCGATTACAGTGTCTCAACGGCAATCGTCAACAACCGCACCGTTGCCACGCTTACCTTCAGCGGCATCCGGACCGAATTCGGCTCGCTCAAAGATGGCGATTACCAACTAACGATCGACCCCACCAAAGTTCACAACGCGGCTGCCGGAACCAACCTCGATGGCGATGGTAACGGCCTATCCGGCGGCAACTATCGATTTGGCGCCGCGGCCGCCGACCGGTTCTTCCGCCTCTTTGGCGACAGCGACGGCGACCGAGACGTAGACAACATCGATTTCGCCCGGTTACGCACCACGATAGACATGCCAGCGGCGATGGTGGGCTTCTTGGCGTATTTCGATTTCGAAGGGGACGGCGACGTTGACAATCTGGACTTCGCCCGCTTCCGACTCCGCATGGGTAAAACCATGCCGTTTATTCCCTAGTTGCAAACACATTCCCTCAGAAATAGGTAAACATCATGATCGAGCGACTTGCGAAAATCATCTGGGCGGTGCCACTGTTCTTCTGCGTGGCCAACACTTCGTGGGCCGTGAGCTACAGCTATGTGTTCGATGTGCCCAGCTACCAAGTTCCGTTGGGAGGAATGGTCGACGTGTCGGTTTACCTACAGGAGACCGGCGGAACGGTGTTCCGCGACAGCGGGCTGACCGGCGCAGGCATCAAGATCCGCTTCAACGATCCGCCGGTGCCCAGCAATCCGGCAAAGATCATGGCCCTCGCGGACATAACAAATATTTCCGCCTTCGAGTTGCAGTGGTCGAAGAGCGCCCAGCCGCAAGCCGGCTACGCCGATCTGTTGCTCGGAACGTTCGATTACGTATACGGAACGGAAGTTTCCCCGGACGTGTATCGAATTCCGCTGGGCAAGTTCCGTTTTTCGGCGGGCACGGTGCTAGGACAAGTGACGAACATTCGCGCGACCGATTACGATCTAAGCTCCGGAGATGTGGTCTATTACGACAATGAGTTAAATCCGGTGGAGCTGGATGGTCTGTTCAATGATGCCACCGCCACGATCACGACGGTCCCCGAACCAGTAGCGATTTTACTCTCGGTGATAGCCGGCCTGAGCCTGTCGGGCTACGTATGGTGCAGAAGAAAATGAACAAGTTTGTTCCCACGCGTATGAGCGGAGTGAAATAAGTGCTCAAGGGGCACTTATCGCCAGCGACGTACTTCGCCGCGGTCTTCGGGCAGAACTCCAGCGTGTTGAACACGGCCTGGGAAAAGTGGTCGCGCGTTCGGTCCCTTGATCGCCGATGCTTGGCGAACGGAAGATGGCGCCATCGTTCGCGATTTCGACATCGGCGTCTTGCCGGATTTTGAGGCGTCATCAGGCGGTGACTTTGTGCCGGGTTTCGATTCATCCACCCTTGGCGCCGAAGGAATTTCTGGCGGACCAAAGATGTTGTCAGCAGGTGGCGGATTGGGTTGATCGAATTGAGGTGACTTCGGCTTATCCGACTTCGGTTTGCCGGGTCCGAAAACATCTTCGTCGGGAATAAAATCTGGACCCATATCGGGCAGCTTGGTGGGCGCAGACCGTGGTGGTGTATCTTTTGGCTTAATCAATTCACCGGGTGGTGCATTCAAATTCGGCACAGCCTTTTGTGGAACCTTCGGCTGCAGAGTGCGTGGTATCGGCAGTGGCACGGGCTGGTTTTCAGGTTTGGACTGCTCGGGAGCCGTCATTTCACCGGGCGGTAATTCTTCAGGCGCGCCGGAATCGGCTGGCACTTCTCCTTCAACAATCTCTTCATTGGTAAGCATCCAAGCATGAGGATTGCAACGAATTTCCCAACCACCACCCAGCGCGCGGTAGGTATGGACCAAACCAAGTGCAATTCCACCGACGGCTTGCGCATACGAATCTTGCTGCTGCACCAAGTTTTGTTCCAAGAGTGCCACGCGGTTGAAATCTACCAGGCCGCCGCGATATTGAACGATCGACAACTGCACGGCCTTTTCAGCAGCATCGACGCTTACTTTCATTGCTTTTGCCCGCGCTTGCGATTGCAAGAACTCGACAAGTCCGTCTTCGACGTCGGCATTCGCTTGCAGCACTACATTTTGGAAATGCGTAGCGAGTTCTTGAAAGAATGCCTCTTGATATCTAACCGCGTTCACCAATCGACCGTAGTTAAGGATGTCCCACTGAAAGCCTGGACCTACGCCGGCTTCCAACGATTCGCTGTTAAACAATTGATTGAAATGTTCGGCCTGATATCCGACCGTGCCGGTAATTGAAATTCGTGGATACAAATTTGACTCAGCAATGCCGATGCGAGCACATTGGGCCGCTGCCTCACGCTCTGCTCGGCGAATGTCAGGCCGCCGAGTGAGCAGTTGCGCAGGAATGCCAATCACGACATCGGACGGAGCGGTGGGAATCGGCGCTTTTGCCATCAACTTGGTCAGATCTTCTGTAGGAATGCCCAGCAGCACGCACAAACGATCGTTGGCTTGCCGCAGTCGAATTTCAAACTGAGGAATGAGCGACTCGGTTTGTGCCAACTGACTGGTGGCTTGTTCGACGTCGAGCTCGCTCGTTAAACCGCCTTGGTATCTCGCTTTGGCAATATCGAGCGATTCTTGTTGAATAACAACGTTTTGCCGCACATATTCAAGCTGCTGCTGAATGGTGCGGATCTCTACGTAGGTGCTGGCCACATCGCCCAGCAAAGTGACGAGCACATCGTCGTAATTGAAGATGGTAGCAT
>CAZIGP010000326.1:0-5827 GCA_964538425.1 uncultured Pirellulales bacterium
AATTGCGGCGTGCTGGAAATTAAAGGGGGATCAAGTAATGACGTGGTCGAAGTCAGCGTTGCAGGAGAATTTTTGAAAGTTAAGCTCAACAGTAAGATTACAAAATTCTGCGCAGCCGATGTGGATTCTATCAGCATTTGGGGAGGCAAAGGAAACGACACGATTACGGTGAATGAGGCAATTTGCCTGGATGCACGAATTGACGGTGGCCTTGGCAACGACGTCATTAATAGCGGAAGTGGCAACGATCTTTTACTAGGGCAGGCTGGGGACGACCGAATCTTAGGTAACAACGGATGCGACGTAATTAAGGGTGGCGTGGGAAGGGATTTCCTAAGAGGGTTGGCTGGGGACGACTGTGTTTATGGTGGCGATGGTGATGATTTGTTGTGTTGCGGAGGGGAAGGTGCAGACAATGTCAACGGTGGAAACGGCAACGATCGGCTTGATGGCAAAGAAGGTAACGATTTGCTTCTAGGAGGCGCTGGCAACGACATCCTCTTAGGCCAGGATGGTAATGACGATTTGTTTGGCGGTGATGGAAACGACAAGTGCGAAGGAGGCGCTGGCGCCGACGTCGTCCGCGGCGAAAATGGCAATGACCAACTGTTAGGTCAGCTCGGCGGAGACGACTTGTTCGGAGGGTTAGGAAACGATCGCCTTTTCGGCGGCGATGGTAATGACCTTTGCCTTGGTGAAGGAGGTGTCGATTATCTTGTGGGCGAGCTAGGGCACGACATTTACAATAATTTGGACGCCGACCAAATCCTTTCAGATGCTGCCGATGATTGTGGCTTTGTCGGATTGAATACGGATTGTGATGATTCAGTCGTTGAGTTGATTCTGCGAGGTGCTGACGGACTTTCGGTTCGAGTTCGCATGATGCTCGGCGACGGCGGTTTGTTGGAACAAAACCGGCTGTTGAATATCGATGTCTACGGAGCAGATCCAGGATCGCTCGTAAATGTCGTTATCGGACTCTTGCCCGTTGGGACCATCTTAACCGACGATTGCGGTTGTGGTCATTTCGAACTATCCAGCGTTGCTGGCGGTTTGCTAGGCAATGTGCTATCTACAATTTCATCGGGAACTCGCATCGCTGTTGGAAGTGCGTCAGGAATTTTTAACTGTTAATTTCGACGCCAACGCCAATCATGGAAAAGCTAGGGGGCGTGGAGTTCGGCAGGTCCAACTTGCCGGACTCCATCTTATTAGTGCAGGCCGATTGTTTGCTCCCAATTTTCACTGAGCAAAGCATGTAAGCAGGTTCATTGGTCTAAGAATTGCACTTCTCGCTCGCCAATACTTGAAAGCAGCTTTTTGGGCCATATTTTGCTTTCCTATTGACCACTTTGGCCGATCAAAGCTCAACAAACGGTTGCTTTCATAACCATGGAGGGTTCATCAATGCTTGTGCTTTCCCGAAAACTTGGCGAAAAAATCTGCATTGCCGACAACATCGAAGTAACGATCGTGGCGGTTCGAGGAGACCGAGTTCAACTTGGCATCAATGCCCCCCTAGAGGTTCCAATACATCGTCAGGAGGTCCAAGAACGACTTCAAGAACGAACTATTCACAAATTTGCGGTCTCGCGCCGCTGGGCAGCTCGTGACCTGGTGGCCATACCATAACGTGAGATTTACTTGCCTGTCGCCCCTTTAAGTGCCTCGCGGGTGGCGTCCAAGGTGGCGACAGGCAGTATTTTTCGAGCTACATGTGGGCTTCTTCTATGTTAGCAGTCCGTTAGTGCAAAATTGTTCTGAATCCCCCTCCCATGGGCCAGAACATAGTCTATATTTGCATTCAGCGGCCCACGTGCAGCATTGCTCAACTCCTGCCCCGATTGAGCGAGGCGGCGTGGGCTGCGTTTTTTTATCCTAGAATTTTATGGCTCGCGTCCGATCGGTGCATTTCTTTGTACTGGGGGCATTCGGTCGCGGGCCATTTTCTGTTTCCGAACTTAGTGCCTTTCTTCCAGCACCAAATCAAAGCATCGGATCAGTTTGCCTTCTTTCGAAAGTGATGCAATTTCGGTCGTGTTTCAGCTCTGTTAATAATCCCCTTCAAAATTGCGATTTCTAACCAATTGTTAGAGTGGTTTGTTTACATTGAGGCTTTGATGGTTGAATATTACTTTCACGCTGAAAGATCTCTTCGTTGTTTTTAATTGCGCCGAGCTGTCCACTTTTTATTCCCACAATCGTTGAGGCTTAATTGGCTTCTGGCCCCCTATGTACACCGATGCAAGTTCCGAGTCTGTTTACGATCGTGTCGTTCAGCATGTTTTTTTCTCAGGCAAGATTGCTCCCGGCAGCAAAGTGGTCGAAAAGAAGCTGGCCGATCACTTAGGCCTGAGCAGAATTCCGATTCGCGAAACACTGCGGCGCCTATCTGGCCAAGGCCTGCTCGTAGGGGATCAGAATGGAGAAGGCGTTCGCATTCGTAAGTACACCGCAGAGGAAATCCGCCAACTTTATGAACTGCGTGAGCTATTAGAAGGCGGAGCCGCTCGTGCTGCTGCCCGTGCTGCTACCGATACGGATGTTGCTCGCATGGAAATGATTTGCCAACAAATGATTCTTGATGTCGGTGACTATGGCTCGAAACGATGGGCCAATCTAGATCATTCATTTCATGATGCGGTAGCGGATGCCAGTCATAATGACCGTATCGCTCATCCACTCAAATGCCTGCTCACAGAATGCCATTATCTTTTTTATCTTTATCCGTCTCATTATGCCCGTCCAAAACCAACAGATAAAGAAGCCAAGGCTTTTATGAAAAGTGTAGTTGATGACCACCAAACATTACTCCGCTTCATCTGTGCGAGAGACGCCGCTGGTGCCGAACAAAAGGCCCGCGAAGACATGCGAGCAAGCAATGCCCGCTATACCCAAGTGCTTATCGCCCGCGATTTGGCACGCTAAATTCCGATTGCCAGAAAGGGGTAGCTGCTTGAATTTAAGAGCTATCACCACCGAACTCATGTCTAAGAATACAAAATATGTATTCTAAATCCTTACGGGCCAACCGCTGGCTGGTTTACAGAATTTGGCGCGGTATTTGGCACATAGCGGTTCCAGGCAGTGCCATTCCACGTCATCCAATAGTCTCCGGGCATCCAATACCACCAACTACCGTTGTGATTAGCAAACCGCCAGGCATTTAAATCATTCGGTGATGGTTGGAGCGGCGTATTAGGATCCTGCCCTGGCATTGATGTATTTAAACCTTGATTTTGATTTAGTGGGACGTTGCTATAATTGTTGGGAATATTGGGAGCATAACTCCATCGCTGCGCCGTGGGCCCATAAAAATTCGTATTGTTTCCAAATGTTCCCGGTGCAGCATTTAATCGTCCCGTCGGCTGTCTTCCTAATCGACCTAGGTTTGCAGGATTTTGCCCTTGAGTTGTAGAGCCGTTGAACATTTGATTGTTTATCTGCGCGCTCCCCTGCCCTCGCATGGTTCCTTCAATTGCTTGACTTCCTGCCGAGGCACTTGAATGCCCCAATGATCCCGTGGCCGAAGTGTTGGGCGCATTGCGCAACGAATTCGCCGGGTAACTATTGCCGAATCCCGTACGAGGTTTAACTGTTTGACCGTCCGATGAGGCATTTGGTGCTGCATCGGAAAACGCCGGTGTCGCACCTGACCCAACACCCGGTTGTGCTACTGCGGCGCCCTGGCTTTGAGTCTGAGTCTGACTCTGATTAGCCAACACCACAGAACAAAAAAGCACTACGATTACTCCCCACAAAAGAGGATTATGCAAGATGGAGTACCGCATGATCTAGGCTCCTGATGGCTGCCGTTAATCGTGAAGGACTGGTCAAAATTAAACCCGCCAGTGCGTCCAATGCCCAACCACAACGCTTACAATTAACATCAAAGCAACCATTCCAAATGCGGCTGTGCCATAAAACTCGCAAATTGACGAAAAATCGATCATGTTGCACCTCATCACTGATTAGTCAAAAAAGAGTGCATTCTCCATGCCAGTTCGAGTTATCCAAATGGAGGTTTAAAAAAACCAGTTAAACGAAACATGCTTAATTTGCTGCCTACTGCCTCTCTTCTCTTGTCGGTAGAATTATAAAAAACCGGAGTCGATCCATGACCGCATATGCTCATCCTGAAGTTTTAGTAACCACTGCCTGGGTAGCGGAACATTTAAACGATCCCACGATTCGCATCGTCGAATCAGACGAAGATGTTTTGCTATATCATACCGGCCACATTGCTGGATCAGTGAAGATCGATTGGCATACTGACTTGCAAGATTCGTTGGTGCGAGATTACATCAGCCGGGAACGTTTCGAAGAATTATGCCGCGCTAAAGGCATCGCCAATGATACCACCGTGGTCTTCTACGGCGATAAAAGCAACTGGTGGGCGGCCTATGCATTTTGGGTTTTCAAGCTTTTTGGTCATGAAAAGTGTTTGCTGATGGACGGCGGCCGCAAGCGGTGGGAACTAGATAAGCGAGTATGGTCGCGCGATCCGGAACCAATGTATCCCCGAACGGAATATGTGGCCCAGGAACCCGATCTTTCGATTCGTGCCTTCCGAGACGAAGTGCTGAAGCACAGCACCGCTGGCAAGCCGCTGGTCGATGTGCGTTCGCCGGGTGAATACAGTGGCGAAATGCTGCACATGCCAGATTATCCTCAAGAGGGTGCGCTGCGCGGCGGACATATTCCCGGCGCGCTGAGTATTCCATGGTCAAAAGCGGCTAACGAGGATGGAACCTTCAAAACGGCTCGGGAATTAGAAAACTTATATTGTCGCGAAAATGGCCTGAATCGCCGTGGCCGAACAATTGCATACTGTCGTATCGGCGAACGCAGCAGCCACACCTGGTTTGTGCTGAAGTATCTGCTCGGCTTCAAGAACATCAAGAATTACGACGGCTCATGGACGGAGTGGGGAAACTTGGTCGGTGTGCCGATTGAACGTTCCACCCCACCAGCCGCTGCAATGGCTTCGCAAAGTGCTGCAGAAGCCCAAGCCCTAGTTAAAGGCGAACCCGTTGTGACTGGCGAAGTCGGGCCGCAAACTGATGGCCAGCAGCGCCTCCATTTTGGAACCCACGAAGAATCTGCCAATTCATACACACCGTTTTCGCCTGCGCCAGGAGCGGAGTAGTGGTTGCTAACCTCTGCCTCGCCAACTGCCTTCTTTTTGTATGTCAGACGTTGCTTCTAAACTCGATAAAACCATCGCAGAGTTCGCCGATCTCGACCCACGTGAACGGTTGGAATTGTTGCTCGATTTTGCCAACAATTTACCTCCACTGCCTGAGCGGCTTGCCGCGGAGTATGATGCCGGGTTACACCGAGTGCATGAATGTCAGACGCCGGTGTTTATTTGGGTCGAGCCGAGTGGCGGCCTGGTGCAACTCTATGCCGATGTCGCGCCAGAAGCGCCGACGGTTAAGGGCTTCGTCGGCATTTTGGTCGATGCCTTCAGCGGCGCAACTCCTGAGGAAGTGCTTGCCACACCCATGGATTTATTGCAGCGTCTAGGTTTGGCTGAAGCCTTGGGCATGGTCCGCATGCGCGGCTTGGGCGCCATTTTGCACTACATCCGCAAGCAAGTGCAGCAATTTAAAAATTGAAATTCGTAACTTTAATTTTATCAAATCCGGATTTCGTGCTTCGAATTCGACCGCAGTTGCTGGTCTTCCCAATGATTTAAGTTCCCACACGACAATGCTCTAGCATTTCTGCTGGCGTCATCACATAGCTCACATAGAATGGCCCAAACTCGGCATATCTTGCACTAGCTTCGTCGAATCGCATCGTATAAACGATGTCTTTCAAG
>CAZIGP010000327.1:0-4832 GCA_964538425.1 uncultured Pirellulales bacterium
TGTGTGGGGAGGCTCAGTATGTGGGCGAGTTTCAGTAGTTATTACGCCTGTCGCACTTGTTCGCGGGTAAACGCTACAACCGGATTGCGAGCATCCGCGAGTTGCAAGGCGGTCGGAAGGTCGATGGGGCGTGTTTTACCGTCGTCTTCGTTATACGCTTTTTCTTCATGTGACTTTGCTGGTGGAGGCAAAAGCGGAATGTCGGTAGGCTGTTCGCCGGATGAGTCGGGAACTTGCCCGTCAGAGTTGTTGCGCGAATTGCTTCGTAGCGGTTCGGGGAGAGCTTCGCCAGACGATCGACGGGTGGAGTGCGATGCCTGGGTTATTGGCGGCACGTTTGCCTGCCCCACGTTTATTGCCGCGCATCCCGCCAGCATGACTTGCGTGGACGCAGCTAGCAACAACGTGGAAATGGCGGGTCGCATTGTAAGCAGTTTGCATCGTGACAAAATATGAGCGCTTTCTGTCCCAGAGAATCGCACGTCGTAGTTATTCGGAATCAAACCAGGCAAGGTTGAGAAGATTTGCCGATTGGAACGGAATTTCCCCCTTTGGAAACTGGGTGATCCGCCGTCAACGTCCAACCACAATGAGCCAAGTAAGATATTGAACATGGGCAATCTTCCGTGATTTTCTTGCTAGCACACGACGGCATCACTTTAGTCACCTGTTCCGCCATGCACATCGTCGTCCGTAATGCTTAATTAAAGACTTCGACTGGTTGTCCTGCGTGAAGGCTAGCAGGATTTTTGGGGACTATCAATTCGTTGCCGGTCAAGCCCGACAGAACTTCCACTTCGCCGCCGGCGCGGAGCCCCAAGTCAAGCGGCAGCCGGACAATTTGACCATTTACCACGCCATAGCAACACGAATTTCCTTGATCGACGAAGACTGCGGTTGTTGGAATCACCAGCACGTCTGGCCGTTTTTCGACCAGAATCGACACGTAGCAATACATCCCCGGTACTAGCTCACCAGACGAATTTGGTAACTCGATTTCGGCGCGCAACGTGCGCGTTTTTTCATCCATCGCGGAAGCGATTCGCTTGACCGCGCCAGTGAATCGCTTGTTGTCGAGCGATTGCACAAGGATCGTCGCCGGGTCGCCTTGGGTGGTGAAGCCCGCATCGGTTTCAGGAACATAAACCACAATGCGCACAACCTCGCTGTGCGAGACGATGAACAGCGGCTGGTCACGGCCCGTAGTCGCCGGCTGCACAAAATGGCCGGCATGAATGAGCCGCTGGTTCACAATGCCGTCGTATGGCGCTTTGATAACCGCATATTCTGTCATTGCTTTGCAGCGATCGTGGTCGGCTTGCGCCACTGCCAAGCGGGCATTGGCCGCTTCCACATCCGCCTTTGCGGCAGTCAACTTTGCTTGCGCTTCATGGACTGCGGCTTTCGCGGATTTGACTTGCGCTTCCGCTTCTTGCTTGGCCCCTTCCGCCGCACGGAGTTGATTGAGTGTTTCATCTGCGACCTTGCGTGTCACCGCCGATCGTTCTGCCAATTCGTCAATCCGCGATGACTCGGATTTCCATCGTGCAATATCAGCCGTCGTTCGCAAGATGGCTGCCTGAGCGGCAGTGACCTTCGCCTCGGCTGTTTCGACCGTCGCCTGCGCCACGTCAACGGCCGCTTTGGCTTGAACAATTTCGGAGTTGGCCTGCACAACAAGAGCGGCCTTTTGTTTCAATTCTTCGGTTAATTCGGGAATAGACAGCACCGCTAAAGTTTGCCCCTCCTTTACTGTGTCTCCGATGTCTACGCTTACCGACTGCACGTAGCCTGCCACTCTGGCGTAGATAGGCGTTTCCTCTAAGGCCACAATTTCACCGGGTTGGTCGCACCGTCGTTCCAATGTTTTTCGTTGAGGTTTGACAGCCGCGACTCTTACCGGCGGTTCTTCCGACCCGGAATTATGGCCAAGGCCAGCCGTGGTTTTTGGCTGAGCGCTCGATGGTTGGCATCCCATCGAAGCGATCGACAGCGCAGTAGTCAAAACGAGCAATTCAGTGATTTTGATGGTGTGCTTCGTCATGCTGCAAATCTCCAGCTACAACACTGCCCCTTATGCCGCCGGAACAGGGGCAAAATAATCGCTTTGCGGATCGTCGGGATCAAGCGAGGCAGAAGCC
The DNA here is from genome assembly GCA_964538425.1 of uncultured Pirellulales bacterium. Classification (GTDB taxonomy): domain Bacteria; phylum Planctomycetota; class Planctomycetia; order Pirellulales; family JADZDJ01; genus JADZDJ01. The sequence goes on from CAZIGP010000327.1 coordinate 2,142, forward strand.
GTTTTCGCGCGCGATTGAACGAGCGCGAACACGCATGGCAGTACAAACAGCGTGGCCAAAGTAGCCATCGCAAGCCCCCCAATGACGGCGCGCCCTAAAGGCGCTGTCTGTTGGCCCCCTTCGCCCAGCGCCAGCGCCATCGGCAACATTCCCGCCATCATCGCCAGCGAGGTCATTAAAATGGGACGTAAACGCTGGGACGCGCCTTCCACCGCCGACCTTGTTGCCAGCGAGTGCACTTTTCCTGACGGTGCTGGCTCTTCGTCAATTGGAGGTTTTGCCAATGCCCGCCGTTGGCTCTCCGCGAAGGTCACTACCAAGATGCCGTTGGCCATCGCCACGCCGATCGCCATGATTGCACCCATAAACGATTGAATGTTGAGCGTTGTACCAGTGACCCAGAGCATCAGGACGACCCCGGCAACCACGGCCGGCACCGTCGATATGGTGACGAACGCCAGCTTCCAGGATTGAAAATTGGCCGAAAGCAAAAGAAAGATCACCACGACGGCCAGGGCCAGTCCAAGTCCTAAGCCATTGAGCATTTCTTCCATCGGTGGGATTTGACCGCGCACTTCGACCGTCGATCCCTTGGGCGGCTCTCCGGCGGCAGCGATGGCTTGAGCCACTTGGCGCGACACTGTTCCCAAATCCTCGCCGCTGATATTGGCCGTCAGGCTCACCTGCCGCTTCATATTGTACCGATCATATTGACCCGGCATGGTGCCGGCATTGACGGTCGCGACATCGCGCAGCAAGAGTTGCCCTGCGGAGGTCGGCTTAATGGGTATCGCCGCAAGGTCATCCATAGATTTAGTGGTTGCCTGCGGCACTTCCACCTGAACTTGATAGCCAATGCCGGTCTTTGGATCGGGCCAATAGTTGGGCACCACGAACCGCGAGGATGAAGTGGCTGTGACCACCGATCGTGATACGTCGGCAGGCGTCACGCCGCTGAGGCCGGCTCGCTGACGATCGACGTTGACTTGGACGGTGGGATAGGCAAGCGATTGGGAAAATTGCAGGTCACGAACGGCAGGAATTTGTCCCAGTTGTCGGCGTAGCTTTTCGGCAAAGACGAGATTCTCGGCGAAGTTTGCCCCGCTGACGGAAATGTCGATCGGCGTTGGCGAGCCAAAGCTCATCACTTCGTTCACAATGTCGGCCGGCTCGAAGGAAGTTCGCACGTTTGGCAGCTTTTTCGCAATTTCTGTTCGCAGTTCTTCTTTTAGCCGCTCGATATTGATTCCGCTTCCATGTTTCAGCGCGACCCACACAATTGCTTCTTCGGGGCCGCGCGACCATTGGTACACGGCATTGATGGGATAGGATGATGGAATCGTACCGACGTAGCCGAGCGTGATTGCGACGTTTTCCGGTCCCAGTTTTTGCTTAATGTGGTTCAAGACTTCGATGGCGATCTTCTCGGTGCGATCGAAGTAGGTGCCATCGGGGGCGCGCAGTCGCAAGCGGAATTGGTTGGTCTCGACCATCGGAAAAATTTCCGTTCCTAATCGGTTTCCAATCAAAAGAATGACAGCCGCACTGACGACAAGATAGCCTGCGACGATCGGCACACGCAGCCGCGCGAGACGTTCCAGTAATTTGTGATACCCACGCCGCAGATGCTCGAACCATCCAGTTTCGTGGAACGCCGGGTCGGTATGACTGACATGCCGCATCAGCAATGTTGAAACGACAGGCACAAAAGTGCTGGAAAGTATGTAGGAGGCCACCATCGAAAAACCCACAGCCAATGACATCGGCACAAACAAACCTCGCGCCGCTCCTTGCATGAAGAACGAAGGAATGAATACGGCCAGAATACAGAACATTGCCAACAAGCGAGGCACCGCCGTCTGTGCATTTCCCAACCTCACGGCACGGGCAATTGAATTTGTGTGCGCCATTTGCGAGTGGATGTTTTCGATTTCGACGGTCGCTTCATCCACCAGAATACCCACGGCTAATGCCAAACCTCCCAGCGTCATCAAATTGATGGTTTGCCCGCACAGCCAAAGCGCGATGACGGCGCTCATCAGCGCCAACGGAATGTTCAGCACGACGACCACCACGCTGCGCCAATCGCGCAGAAACACCAGCACCATCAGGCCCGTAAGCAAAGCCCCCAATAGCGCTTCGGTGGCTAGCCCCCACATGCTGCCGGTAACGACCGGGGATTGATCGAACTCGAATGAGACCTTGATGTCGTCCGGCAATTCCTTCTGCATTCGCGGCAGAGCCGCCTTGACTTGATTGACGACGGCCAGCGTCGAGGCGTCGGCCCGTTTCGTGACCACCATGTAGATCGCTCGCCGGCCATTGACCAGCGCGTAACCGGAGGGAATGTCCGTCGCATCTTCAACGGTTCCCACATCGCTCAGGTAGACCGTTGGATTTACACCCGTGTTGATCGGGACATTGCGCAATTCGTCGATCTGCTTAACCATCGAGTTGAGCGGTACGATCGGATAGGAATCTCCGATATGCAGGTTGCCGGACGGGCTGATCGTGTTCTCGCGTGTGAGCGCGGCCACAACTTCCTCCGGCGCAACGTGGCAAGCGCGAAGGCGATTGGGATCAAGCCGGACTACGACCGTGCGCGCGTTTCCGCCAAAAGGCGGCGGTGCCGACACGCCGGGCAGGCTGGCAAACATCGGCCGCACTCGAAACAGCGCTAGGTCTTGAATT
>CAZIGP010000327.1:4842-5827 GCA_964538425.1 uncultured Pirellulales bacterium
GGCGACGCTGGCCGCAGGCGTTGCGCCGCCGCCCCAAGTTGCGGGTGTCGCTGGACAGCACCAAGTAGCCGACAGGCACGCTCCCGGTATCGAATCGCATCACAAATGGGCTTACCGTGCCGGGCGGCATGAAGGCCCGCGAGCGATTCACATAACTGATCGTTTCTGCCATCGCTTGGGACATATCCGTCCCCGGATGGAAGAACAACTTCATTAGGGCAACGCCTTGCACATTGCGGCTTTCGACGTGATGAATACCGCTAATGTAAAGAAAGTGATACTCGTAATAATTTGTGAGCAGACCTTCCATCTGTCCGGGGTCCATGCCGCCATAGGGCTGACAGACGTAAATTACGGGCAGGTTAAGTCGCGGAAAGATGTCGATCTCAATCCGCCGCAGCGCCAACACGCAACCCAGCGTGACGGCGATGAGCGCCACCATCACGGTGATCGGCCGACGCATTGCGAATTGAATCAACCACATAAGCGATTATACCAAACCACCTGTTCAATCCCCTGCCGCCTAAGGCGCGGGCAGAGAACGATGGAACCTCTTTTAATGTCGCAAATCGGCACCTCTATCGAAAAAGCCAGACGCCTCATTCCTCTGCCGAGAATGGGCGCGAGATTTGCCCCGCATTAGGGAGGGAGTTTGGGAGTAAAATGAGAATGACTATCCAGTCTGTGTAACCAAGGTTACAATTTGAGTGGTTTCGAGGCAAGTCCGATTACATAAGGCAAATAGTAATGAAAACAGCAATTTTTTTGTTGGCACTGTTATTCCTGGATAATATTTCGCGCCACGCCGTTGCCTGTGAATTTTCAGCCGACAAAATCGGCGAAGTCATGGGGGTTAAGACAACTACCACGCCAGATGGTGTTGTTCGCGTCGGTTGGCCCCGTAAAGATGTCAAAGTGCAAGTGGACGGCCTAGCAATGCGCCCCTTCATGGGCTTGGGAACATGGGCCGCTTTTCAAAAGTCAG
>CAZIGP010000328.1:0-5821 GCA_964538425.1 uncultured Pirellulales bacterium
TCATTCCCGAACAAAACCCACAATTCGCCAACCCTTTTTTCCACGCACTTTTTTTAAAAGCGCCCGCCATGCACTCCAACCCGAATTTTCCCGACCCAAACCCATCTCCCTCACAAGCCCCAACCGGAAATCAACCACCAAAGTTGTGCGTAACTCTTCCAATGTCATTATTCCCCATATTCCACATTCCCCATTTTGCATCTAAACACCTCTGGCTCCTGAACCCCGAACCCTGAACCCTAAACTGAAACAAACATACACTTAGGCAACCTAGCGAACTTAGGCCAACACATGGCCCCACGAAGATGGCGCGCACACCACCCCGATCTTCACAATCTTCACGGTGCCATCTCCAATTGTGTTTAAAAATTGAACACCAATACATTCATCATTTCATTCCGCATTCCACACTTTCTCCCCCTCGCCTCTTGACAAATAGTGTACATTTGATACAATACAGCAACGTTCTTTGGCATTCGAAACAACAATCCGCGGCTAATGATTAGTCCGTAATGATCGGCGCTGCGCGGTGATCTGCCTTGCTCCAGGGCGCGATCATCCGGCATCAAGTATCTGTCTTGCCACTAATCGCTCACAACCTGACAGTTTACTGACACCTTCCTGACACCAAATCGGACACTTTCAGCCGCACTTACTACGTATTTCTCGAGAAAAATCACATCCAAGCCCTGCCAAGTGTCAGATCAGAAAAAAACCTGACAAACTGCCACGGCAAGTCAAATAGATTTTTGTTGCAATCGCCGTAGCACACAGATACAAAGAACTGTAGCGAGGCTGGCACCCTCGTCTCTTGCCGTCGAATCCACGAAGCGTGTTTTCGAACTCGGTAAGAACCGGAACAAAACAGAAGAGGAGACAAGTCATGTTCAAGCGATTTGCTTGGTCGGTCGCGTGTCTAGGTTTTGCATTAAGCTTTGCTGAAGCTGCTTTGGCGCAAGGTCGCGGACCGGCACGTGGAGGCGCCGGTGCTGCCGCAGGAGGCGGCGGAGGAACGTGTGCGAATCAAAATGCTGGCGCTTCGCAAAACGCTGGTAGCTCACAAAACATGAGCACCCTCCAAAACACGGGCACTGCAACGCAAGCGTTTTCGCAAGGGCTCGCGCGACGTTCGCTAGGCCAAAGTTCCTCGGGAACTCCCAGCACACTGCAATCTCGAATGCAGCAGGCTCAACTGCAACGGCAAGCCTATCTGCAACAGTTGCAAGCGCAGCAGGAACAAACCGATCAGCAAGCTGCTGAAAAAAAAGAACAGTCTCGCGAGCGCAAATTAAAAGCCGCCGAAGCACGGCGCGCTTTGGAAGCTAAAAAACGAAAAATCAACTCTGCGACAACCACCCTGTCGACGACAGCAAAATAGCCCACGACGGCGATATAGCCAGCTTGGCCCTCGGGTGGCACGCCCTGAACTTGTGAAGGGCGTGGTTGAACTCAATTCGAGGTGGCTGGGATTCAAACCAGTGAATTCAAAATGTAGGCGTGCGAATCCTTTCGCCAATAAACGGTGAATTGGATCATCGATTAGCAATTCGATCGACGACGGGAGTCGCCTCCTATAAGGTAAATCGCAGGCTTAGTGCTATTGCTTCAAACACTCGGCATATCGCCGATCGATTTCAGCTTGTGGCAAATCCTCTTGGTGCGTCGATATAGTCCACACATGACCGAACGGATCTTTCAGCGTGCCGGAGCGATCGCCGTAGAATTGGTCCTGGACCGCGCGCATTTCAGTGGCGCCGGCCGCAATCGCTTGTTTGAATCGAGCATCCACATCTTCGACATACAGCATGATGCTGCTGGCTGAGCCGCCAAGTGATTGTGGCCCGCGGAAACCCATTTCGGGAAATTCATCGGCCAGCATGATGATCGAGTCGCCAATTTTGATTTCGGCGTGGCCCACTTTGCCGCTGGGCTCGGCGAGCCGAAATAGTTCGGTGGCGTCAAAAGCCCGTTTATAAAACTCAATCGCGCGAGCCGCATCTTGGATAATCAAATGCGGCGTCGCCGTACAGTAGCCGTCTGGAATGGGTTTTACAGCCATTGCGGTCCTCCCCAGTGATAAGAGTGGCAGTGATAAAAGCAGCCGTGATCAAAGCATGTCCCGTACAAAGGATTAATTAAATGGATTAACGATGCACCAGTACGAATCGCCTTATTCTCGCCAATCTTCACCAGACGATCAACAATCGTTTTTCTGCTCGTCTTCTCGAACTGGTCCAGGCATAATGCAACAGTCATTAATCTCGGAGGCTTGATCGATGCGGATGAATCGTCGTTGTTTTCTGCAGTGCTTGCTCGTCCTTGGATTATTAACCAATCTTTATAGCGCTGCCGCGGTAGAAATCATTGCTCACCGCGGTGCATCGGCTGATGCGCCGGAAAACACCTTGGCTGCTTTTCGTTTGGCTTGGAAGCAAAAAGTCCCCGCCGTGGAACTAGATGTCCATTTGACGAAAGATAACCAATTGGTGGTCATCCATGATGCCGACACCCAGCGCACCGCTGGCGAAAAACGAATCATCAAAGACGCATTATTTGATGATTTACAAGATCTGGATGTTGGTCGCTGGAAAGCCGATCGCTGGGCCGGAGAAAAACTAGTAACGCTCCAGCAGGTGCTGGCCGAAATTCCGCCGAACACGCGCTGCTTCATTGAAGTCAAGGTTGGTCCAGAGGCTGTGCCCGCGCTGGTCAAAGCGATCGAACAATGTGGCAAACCGGCCGCGCAACTTTGCATCATCAGCTTCAATGCCGAAACAATTGCCGAAGCGAAGCGCAAGTTACCGCAGCTTAAAGCCTATTATTTAGCGAGCTTTCAGCGCGACCCGCAAACCAACGAGTGGAAACCAAGTGTCGAAGAGTTAGTCACGCGCGCCAAATCGATTCATGCCGATGGTTTAGATCTGTCCTACAAAGGCCCTGTCGACGCCGAATTTGTCAGACGAGTCAAAGCGGCTGGTTTGCAGTTCTATGTGTTCACGGTGGACGATCTTAAGATTGCTCAACAGTTTGTGGCCCATGGTGTCGATGGCATTACCACCAATAAACCCGCCTGGATGCAAGATCAGCTTTCACGTGCTTCCGAGGCCAAATAAAGCAAAACGATTAACCTTCGCTCTTTTCTTCGATACAATGGATGGCAGCGGGTTTAAACCGATGCCAGGAGAATCTGTGATCCGCTGACTCGGAGCAGGTAGCATATGGCGAACCCGCCCACCACCAGCGAGCCACTTCGCGAAGCCGTTGAAATACAGCCGGCTTCATTGCCAGTTGCCATCGTTCCACCACCGATTCCGCCCAGCCTGCTGGGAAATACAGCATCTGCATTAGCGGCGGATCTAATTCCGAGCGATGCATCTAAACTGCTCACAGAAAAGGATTCTGCCAAAGCTGGCTCTGAAGGCAGCCAGCCCCATAGGTTCCAGGTAGTTACAGTTGCGATGCGAAGTTTTTGGCACGAAGTGCCAAGTTGGGTCACAAGTTTAGTGGTGCATGCCGCAGTGCTAGTAATCCTTGGTTTGTGGTACATCGACCCCGGACAAAAATCAGGTGAGTTGGAAGTAGTCGCAACCCCGGACGTGGTCGATGGTGACCTGCAAGATTTAGAATCCATTGATGCAAGCGATGCGATGACGTTTGATTCATCGCTGGACCTAATTGACAGTGGGCCGCTACAAGACGGAGCCTTCAATCCACTAGCCAACGACGAAGACGCCGCACCCGCGAGCGTTGATTTGGCATCGCTGAACGATCCGCTGGTGCATACCGAAGATTTATTGAAAACCACGGGAGTGCCAGGCGCATCAGGCGAAGGGCTGGGTGGTCGCAGTGGCGCGGCCAAAGGCGAACTGCTCAAGAAAGGAGGCAGCGAAGGCAGCGAGGCCGCCGTGACAAAAGCGCTGAAATGGCTTACGAACCATCAACTGCCCGATGGCGGTTGGAATTTTAACTTGAAAAAGTGCCCGGGCTGCCGCGGCAATTGTAAAGATTCAGGCGACGGCGAAGAAGCACGCATGGGAGCCACCGCCATGGCGCTGCTGCCTTTTCTCGGCGCAGGCCAGACACATCGACAAGGCCAATACAAGGAAGTCGTGCGCAAAGGGTTGTATTATCTCACCACCCATATCGAAAACACCGGCGGCTTTTTGAGCATGCGTGAGAAAGCAGGCACGATGTATTCGCACGGCATGGGCACGATTGCATTGTGCGAAGCCTACGCGATGACCAACGATCGAACATTGATTCCTTATGCTCAAGGTGCAGTCAACTATATTGTTTATGCGCAAGATCCGGTTGGCGGCGGCTGGCGTTATGAAGAACGCAGCGAAGGTGATACTTCGGTCGTCGGCTGGCAAATTATGGCGCTAAAAAGTGCGCAAATGGCCGGCTTAGAAGTTCCCAGTTCAGTGTTTGCCCGGGCAACAAAATTCCTCAATAGCGTCGAATCAGAAGACGGCGCCGCGTATGGTTATGTTTCTCCGTCGGCGGCTTATCGTCGTAGCACATCCTCGATCGGGCTTTTATGCCGCATGTATATGGGCTGGAAGAAAGACAATCCGGCGCTCAACCGCGGCGTAAGTTTAATTGCACGCGAAGGACCCAGCATTCCGGCGCGCACCGATAATCGCGCTGATATGTATTACAACTATTACGCCACTCAAGTATTGCGGCACTGGGGCGGTTACGAGTTCGATCGGTGGAACCCAAAAATGCGCGATTTCCTGGTCAAGAGCCAAGATCAAGAAGGTCATGAAAAAGGGAGCTGGTTTTTCAACTTCGAATCTCATTCCAGCGTCGGAGGACGACTGTATTGCACTTCGATGGCCACGATGATTCTCGAAGTGTATTACCGTCATCTCCCGATTTACGGCGTTAAGGCCGTGAATGACGAGTTTTCTCAATAAATCGCACGTCCTTTGTGGCCACTCGTACACTCTGCTAGCCGTCATTTCCCGCATAAATTGCACGTTATAATTAAGGAATGCACCTGGAATAGTCACCTGGTTTTGCCGGCTCGGCGGAGCTGTCCCGGCGGATGAGCCATTTTAATGGGCCGCCTCTATGCCTTCAGAGCCTAACACGGTCGCCGAGTCGGCGATGACGACTGAAGGTGAGAGTTCGCGCAGCCCAACCGGCGGCGGTAAGTGGCGAGACGACTCGCCGCCTCAGAAAACCGAACCAAAAGTCACAACAAGCGATTCCAGCGATCCGGCTTCAAAAGTTGCTCTTGCTGCGCCGACAAGTGCCACTTGGCGACTTACCCAATGGTTGCGAATACCACGAGTGCTCAGGCGCCGCCTTAGCCCTTGGCTCAGCAGCGTCTGCGTGCATGCCGTAGCACTCATTCTATTAGGCCTGTGGGTGACTCGACACGAGTTGCCTATTGTGGGTTCTAATTTCAATGTAACTGCCGTCGAACAGCCAGGCTTTGGAGCGGATGATCTACAGATCGATACCGGTTTGGGAGATCCAATGGCTACTGCCGACGATGGCAAATCTTTTTTTCCATCGGCTTCTTCATCGGTCGATGATGTACCTGCGGGGCCAATCGATCTGGAAGTTGGACCGCCGGCTGATGCAATTTCCAGTACGACCACTTTTTCTCCTCAAGCGTTGTCGATCGATAGTTTGTTGCCCGGCAGCCAACAATCGACCAACTGGGGCGCGATTATTTCAAAAGGCGGCGGGCTTAACGGTCGTTCGCCAGTAGCACGCGGCAAGCTGGCAGGTTCAGGAGGAGGATCGCGCTTTAGTGTTGATGCCGTGGAGCGCGGTTTGATTTGGTTTGTCAGGCATCATCTAT
>CAZIGP010000329.1:0-2569 GCA_964538425.1 uncultured Pirellulales bacterium
CGCGAGGGGCGATTTTGCATCGCTCGCAAACCAAATACCGTGATGCCGGCCATCGAGCAGAGCACACAGCTTGGCGGTTCTGGGACAGCGAATGCTTGGCTATAGTCGCGCAATGCGCTGAGAAAACTCTCGGCAGTGTCTTGCCCACCAAAATCCAAACTTGCCAAACTTTCCGGTGTCAGCGCTCCTGAAGTCCATAACCAGACCGGAATGGGGCCACCCGCAGCATTGGCAGCACTGGCCAACTGCTGGCGAAAGTAAGTCGCCAAATAGTTTGCTTGGCCTTGGCCGACATCAAACGGGAATAACCCGGCATCGATATGCTGCACATCGGTGATAAATGGAAATGTATCGAGCTTGTCCTCCACGGTGCGTGCTGTTCGCTGTCCAGCCCACCAACTCTGATACCACTCACTGCCTAATTCTCCACGGCCAGCACCGTAGGTATTTTCGACCCCTAGCACGAGATTCACGCCACCGTCCTTGATCCCTTGATAAAACCATTTTTCTCCTTCGTAGCCAAAGGCGTAGACCATGGTTACCTTGGCATCGGACCAAGCATTGTGAATCGCTTGACCGAGTTGCAGACCGCGCTGATAGTAGCCACCATTGAGCCCATATTGAGCAGTGTCGCTGTATAGCACGACGTCGCCGGTGTAATAACCTTCGGTGTCGTAAACGATGCCCGAAAAACCGGCGTCCCGAACCTGCGGATAGATTGAGGCGATTTTACTGAAGACATTCGACCAAATGGCATTGGTTTGCGCATTCGTGTCCCAAATATTGTAGGTTGGTTTATCATTGATAATGTAGAGAAAATCGGGAACAGGTCGTTCGAACCACGAATATCGAATGCCATTCGCCTGGTAAGCGGCCAGCGTACCTTGTGCAGCGAGCTGGGCAGGCGACCGCTGATTGCTAGGGAGCTGGTCTACAGGAAATGCGCCGTCAACTTCCGTCAGCCATACGTCTGTGATTCCAATCGAGTGATACCAACTGGCAAGCGGCCCCCCGGGGCGTTGATCGCCCTGGTAGAGTGCAACTTCGACACGTTTGGCGTCAGCTGCAGCTGCGGATAAGGGGGAATATATAACCATAATAACGATCACCCCAAATGAAATACTCGTTAGAAGTGCCGCACGCTGCCATCTTGTGAATGTGTTCATAAATTTACACTCCGAGTACAATGACGTTGGACTGCGAGAAATTCAACTACATGGATGCACTAGCATGCTTTCGCTTATGAGTTCTTCTACTTTAAATCAACAACGTCTTCTGATGCATAAGATGAACAGAACTTTTTTTACTTTGCCATCGTTTGCTCACTCCTTGTCAGCGATTCCGTGATCAGAGCCGGGTTCTGTTGGAGGTTTAGAAGAATTGGGCAGTGAACACTATTACAATGCCTCTTCTCAACTCCGCTCCGGCATTGCTGCATGGTTGTCAAAAAATCCAAGGACCGAGAGTAAAACGTTGGCCACTATGATTTCAACTAGAGTATCGCCGCCGTAAACGACCAATACAAATTATACCTATTCCGAACATAATATACGAAGTAGGCTCAGGAACTATAGAAGCGCTGTCGTAGACATTAACATTTTGCAACATGCCGGTATAGCGAAGTGCGACGGTTGGTAAGTGACCCAACGTATGTCCGTTTGCAGCAGCGAAATCTACTAGCGGACCCGTCGGATAACTCGTCGTTACGCCGTCCAAGGTAAACAGCGAGTCAGAACCGTTCTTCCACGAGAAACGGACGCTGTGAATGCTTGACGTATCCGAAAAAGGCTGTTCGATTTGCACTTTATAGCCGCTTCCGCTGTATAAAAATGCCTTGATCATATCACCGACTAAAAAGATGCGATATTCGTGCGTACCGCTTGTGAGATCGTCCGAGTAAGTCCACATGTGTCCATTATTGGTGGTGCTGTTTGTCTTAAATTCGAACTCCACCGCACCCTCGTCACCGATGTTGACATCGGGAAGTACGATGTCTGACGCAAATGTTCCATCGAACGTAGTCGGCCCAGCGTACTGGGCCACCAACGCAGCCTGAGCAATACCCGCCGTAAACACTACTAACATAAATACAACAACTTGTCTCATGAGATTCTTCCTATTCTAAGATGCATATGAACGAAAAGTGGATCCTAAACGACAACACACAGCACTCGACACTCTCGAAAAATAGCCCTGTCAACAGCCTCTATCTATTCACATAGAGAGACAACGCCCTGCCTCATTCTCAAGATGAAACGCTATCGAAGGCTACTACAGAAGATTTTTGCATGGAAATAATTGTTTCGTTTGAGCAACTAATTAGCGATTGCAATGACAAAACCATCGAGAATTGTGCACAACTTTCGCCGAACGGAAGCCGACCATATCAGTCCTGCACTAATCAATATGATCGATGAAGGTTCTGGAACCATAGATGTCAACCCTACCAAAACGCCACCACCCGGCAGCAAACTCACGTCGGCCCAAGGATGGCCCTGCGCAATCCACGTGCCGGACGTCGGATCGAAGACGGACAGATCGCCCGGCCCCAGCACGCGAGTGTTTAAGC
>CAZIGP010000329.1:2579-4717 GCA_964538425.1 uncultured Pirellulales bacterium
CTACCAGCGCACGCGTTGCGTCGGCCAGCAGGTCGTCCGAGCCAAAAAGCCCCAACAACGCTCCCCTGACAGGTCTATTATTTTGGTAGGTCGTGTTATTGATGCCAGGAGAGAGCTTGAAGGGAGAATTGCCGGGCAACCGCATCGGTGACGAACCGTCGGTAGTATTGAAACCCGGCGGCAGATCTCCCAAATGATACGCTCCTATATTATTCAACGACTGAAGCTCATGCGCGATGCCCACGAACTCGGGATTGATCGTTTGCAACGCCGTGTAGACTGGTGATGGCGTGCCATCCGAATAGGGCGCGATGCCGCCAGTATTGACATGCTGAGGCTGATAAGTGAAATACGAAATCCCTTGGCCGCCGTAGGCCAGCGTCGTGAAGTTGAGATATCGCAACTCATTGGCATTCGGAATGCGCCAGTTAGTTTCCCACGCGGATCCCTGGACAATGTTCATAAACGGTAATCCGTTCTTTCGTGCCGAATGAGCAATGACTGCAAGGCTCTTGAAGTAATCCGGTCCGTCCGACCCCTGAAAAAACTGGTAGCCGTCGAAGCTCAACAACTGCGGATGCACGGTATTTACGTACTGCTGCACGTAGGCGAGATAATTTGCCGTGCCAAGTTGTGTTGTTGGATCGGCATAACTGGGAAACAAATTGATGTATGCCACGTGGTTGGGATCGAGCGTGCGCAAAGCCGATACCGTTCCGGCTAGGCTAGAAAACTGCGAAGCCGACGGTTCATCAGCGATAAAATAGCCGTACAGTGCCGGATGATTGCGAACCTGAGCCACATTTGCCCCGGTGAGCGGAAGGGGGTAAAAAGCCCGCAAGCCGTATTCCGCAGCGATGTCCAACTCCGCGACTGAAAAGGCGGTTGCTAGGTTGAAACCGCCAGCTTTGGCCAATTGTGCTTGCGCGGCGGTGAGCGGAACGGGATCCAAGGAAGGAAGGTCAACGGCTGGCCAGTACGTGACGATAGGTGTGCCGACAGTCCACTCCGCCTTAGTACTTTGGGCGGCGGCGGCCACCGCAAGTGCCACGATCGCCAAGCTAACGTTCATCCGAATCGAGAACCAGTTGTGGGAGTCTTGCATTTTCATTTTCGCCGCGCCTCTTTCTGGCTCTTGTTGCTGCATGTCATAAGCCCGTAGTATCGGAGCATTTTGACGGCTTCAACAAACAACGTCACTTGACATGTTTACTAATATATCAGTATGATAGAGCGCCGTCAAGCATTTGATTCCTAAATGAGTGATCCGACTAAAACCGCCCATACAATTTGCTACCAGAGCTATGCAGGGCTTTCAGTAGTTGCTCCCATGCCCGTTCGACTTGCACAATATAATGCCGATCACATCCAAAACCTTCTCAGCACTCGCGAACTTTGATACACCGACGATCAGCAATGTGATCGAACTCTTCAACGTTGTGCCACGCAATCGCGGTTATATGGATGGCCGAATCAAAGCGGCGTTTCCAGATTTTCCGCCGATGGTTGGGTTCGCTGCGACAGCAGCGTTTCGCAGCGATGCTCCGCCGACAGGAGACGACGCCTATAGCGGGATGGAACGACAATTAGAACGGTTTTCCGAATTGCCGGGCCCGCCTGTGGTGGTATTTCAAGATATCGACAATCAACCGGTGGCGGCCACATTTGGCGAAGTGATGTGTTCCACCTACCAGGCCTTCGGGTCGGTTGGATTAATCACTTCGGGCGCGGGCCGCGATTTAGATCAAGTCCGCGCGCTCAAGTTCCCCGTTTTCACTGGCGGCACGATTTGCTCCCACGCATATTGTCATATTCTCCACGTGGGTCTGCCGGTACATGTGGCCGGTTTGACGGTGAGCCAGGGTGATCTGCTGCACGGCGATTTGAATGGCGTAACACGAATACCGCTAGAGATCGCCGATGCTATCCCTGACGTTTCCGCAGAGTTTGTTAGGGCAGAAGCAATTGTTATTGAGTACGTGCGCGGGTCTGGGACGAAGAGCGTCACCGAGTTCACTTCGCGCCAGAAGGAATTCTCGGCAGTGGTCGCTAAACTACATGCGCGGGTTCGGCGACAGCCATAGAAATTCGTAACACCTAAAAACTTTAACCATCGATTATGAATTCCTCTGTAATCT
>CAZIGP010000329.1:4727-5816 GCA_964538425.1 uncultured Pirellulales bacterium
CCGTGTGGTTGATCGATGATGCATTGCTTTTCGCCAGCGCATGCTCATCTATACTCAATCTGACCGGAGAGATTGACATGCCTGACTGACCGGCAGTCAGTAAAAGGACGTACGATAATGCGGTATTGGCATATTTCGCCACGTTCCAGTCGGCTGGCAAATCCATCGGCCAGCGACTGGGCTAACCCGTAATGATACGGAGTCGATGCTGGTTCCAGAATTAGTAGTTCGGCCTGTCGACGCCATGGGCCACAAGCGGTGCGGACCTCGTGCCACATCCACAGGTGGCGCAGCCAATCAGTTTCCCAGGCCACAGCCACGCCGATGCCACGAGTCGGGTTACGCACAACAGCCCAACCGGCGGCGAGATCTGTTAAGCAAAGTAGCCGGCTGCGGTTCTGTTGCAATGCCCATCGGTCGCTGCGTTCGATCGTGCCGTCCAATAAATGTACATCAGGCCAATGCTGCCGTTTTGAACGAGGCCTAAACGTTTTTCCGCTCTCGTCAATTTCGCTCGCTACACACCTAGGAAGATCAATTTCAACGATTGGATCAAGCAATTCGATCCCAAAAGCAATATGCTCAACGGTGACCAAGGGCGTGCAATCAGCTAACGCGGTGACACGGACGAAGATGGTCAGCGCATCGTCGCGCAGCACCACGCGACGAACAATTTCCATTTGGTGACCGACCCATACCAAAGTAGTCTCCGAAGGCTCTAGATACTGGATGCCCCAAGGATCGTTCGAGGCGCGGCCGTGAAACCCATGAATTGTTCCATCGACAATACAACTATGGCCGGCATTCGGTGCCAACAATTGCCAGCCGCCGCGATACGACTTAGTCCATGTTGCTTCGTCAAGGTCGCCCTTTTCGGGTTCGTTTGATCCGAAAGGGGGCCTTCCCAGTAGTTGTCGTCCACTGATGAGATGGACTAAATCGAGAATTTCTCCCCCATGTCGAGGATCAATGCGTACTAAGAGATCATTGGATCGCAGGATTATCATGCTGCTCTTGTCGATTGAAGTCTTTTGTTCAACTGACTTGTGGCTCCAAACATGCGACAGAGGCATGGCAAGTTACCACTCT
>CAZIGP010000330.1:0-404 GCA_964538425.1 uncultured Pirellulales bacterium
TATTCTTTGAAGAACAAGCTAGCTTAAATACAATGAGATTTAAAATCAATATTACAAAGCATTATTTTCAAAAATTACCAATATATCGTTACATAAAAAGTCACTTTATGGCCAATATAACAATGTGGATTAATGCTAATTTATGAATTATTTGCATCTAAAAACAAAGGCTATTGACATTACAATATATTTTAATTACATTCTTTATTACATTTAAAGCCTTGCCGTGAGGTTAAACATGTCTGTAGCGAAAGTCGCCCAGATGGCCGGTGTTTCTACTGCGACAGTGTCGCGTGTGATTAACGCCCACCCGAACGTATCTGCCCAAGCCGTTCGAGCGGTTAACGAAGTCATTGAGAAAATCAGCTACCAGCCGCGGAAGGCTGGGCGTCGACAATCAAAAC
>CAZIGP010000330.1:414-5800 GCA_964538425.1 uncultured Pirellulales bacterium
AGATGAAAAACGACGGCAGAGAAAGTTAGCCGCACTGGCTTTGATCATGCCAGACTTGCAAGCCAGTTTTTTCCCATCGTTTGTTAGTTGCTTTGACTCAACTGCTCGTGAATTTGGCCAGCAAGTTTTGATTTGCAATAGTGAAAATTCGATTGCGAAGCAGGCCGACATTATTGTTCAACTTATCGAAAACCGTGTTGCTGGAGTAGCGATAATGTCGCCGTCGACCGCTGATCCACCTGCAATACATCATGTACGTCTCCTGCAACGATGTGGAATTCCAGTTCTGCTGCTTCATCGGCAAATTGAAGGAACGTCTGCACCCTTGGTTGCATTACCTTATGAAGATGTCGGACGGAGGGCAGCAGTAGAATTGATGGAGAGAGGTCATCGCCGTATGGCGGTTTTCTTGCCACAGGATAATCGCTTTGTCCGCGACACTCAGCGAGGTTTCTTGGAGTTGTTAACGGAACAGAATATCGCATTGCCGGACGATTGGGTTCATATAGGATCGTGTAATGAAGTTGGCCGCCATGAAGTTGCACTGGTGGCAGCAGTGGATCGGTTGCTATTGCTGCCGGTCGAACAGCGTCCAACAGCGATATTTGCAGCTTGGGAGGATGATGCCCAGCTGTTGTGCTTACATTTGTTAAACCGTGGGATTCGAATTCCAGAAGATCTATCTGTAATTACTATCGGCAGTACATGGCGCAGCGATCCGATTCGTCGGCGACTATCTGCTATTACATTTGACGAAGTCGAGTCAGGGCGTGTAGCAGCGGAGTATTTAATGTCAATGGTGAACTGCGAAAAACCTATCACGTCGCGTGAACGGTGGGTGTTACCAATTGATTGCTATGCCGGATTAACTCTAGGATCGCCGACTGAAGGGTGAAAAAGATGCTTCGTTCCTTTAATTCTCCAGGTTTGTCTGCCTCGTCCAATTCATCCGCTGCCACTCTTTCAGCCAGCGAGGGTGTTGCGAACTCGGTTGATCGTGAATTCTTTCAACGAGAACTAGATTCGTTTGTTCCAGAAAAAGTTTTCGACGCTCATTGCCATGTTTCCCTTCCTGGAACAACAACGTTTTCTATTCCAAATATTCCTGCATCCATTGGCCTTTGTGAATATATTCAACTTGCACAAGACCTTCATCCCGGTCGACACTTAGCAGCATTATTTCTTGGCTTTGGTGTAGCGTCACGGCCGGAAAGTGCGAATGAATTGAATGCTTGGCTAGCTAGTCAGGTGGCTTGCGATCATTCTTACCGAGGAGCCTTCTTTGTACGTCCCAGCGATGACCCTGAGTGGGTTCGCCAAGAAGTTCGTCGTCTTGGATTGCATGGCCTGAAGTGTTACCACACGTTTGCCTCGGTCAAGCCAACTTTAGAAGCACACATACCTGACTATCTTCCCGAACCATTCGTAAAGGTTGCAGACGAAGAGGGTTGGACTATTATGCTGCACATCGTGCGCAGCAGAGCCTGTGCAGATGCAGGTAATATTTATTGGATCCGCCGCTACTGTGAACAATATCCTCGAATGAAGCTTATTCTCGCGCATTCAGCGCGGGGATTTCAGCCAGCTCACAATTTGGAGGGATTATCCTCTCTTAAAGGCCTTGACAATTTGTATTTTGATACGAGTGCTAACTGTGAGCCTTTAGCACACCAATCAATCCTTCGTATTTTTGGACACAGGCGATTACTTTATGGCAGCGACTTGCCAATCAGCCATATGAGAGGTCGTTCTGTTAGTATTGGTGACTCTTTTTTCTTTGTTGATGAAAAAAACTTTTTGAGTTTTAAGCCAGCCACGATGATTGTTGAACCAGTGTTGCTGGGCCTAGAGCACTTGCGTTCTCTTAAGTGGGCATGTTGGTCGGAGCGATTAAACGACCAACAGATTGAAGACATTTTTTGGAACAATGCGTCGCAATTATTTGATATTGAACCTTTTTGTGAACAGAGTCAGTTGAAGTCTGTTTCCCATGCTCCTTGTCTTTCTGAACAAGAGTAAAGTGTTATTAAATGTAATTCCTCAAATATTTTTAAATTAGAAAGGAGGATCTCGAATTCTCGTTTGTATGTTTTTGGGAGAGAAGGCACAGCCAGAGTTAAATTTGTTTACTTGTTTTTGACGGAGAAATGTTTCACATGAACGCTCGATTAACTTTCATTATGAGTTTGCACAAACTAGTGTTACTGGGCATTGGATGTCTGATTGTTACAACTGCGGTGATGTCATCTAGCACGGCTTCTGCAGGATTTTTGATTGATTTTGAAGCGCCCACATATACGGGCTCGGTAGCTCCAGGCACGAATATCGCCGGCCAAGATAATTGGACGTCATTTCCGTTCATTCCGGGCAATTTGGCAAGAGTAACCACAAGTGGTGGTGGTGGTCTAACGACTCCATTGGCTGGAGCTCAATCGATGCTCGTCCAACCCGAAAACGAAGCACATCATCCCCAGGCAGGAGCCGGATTTGCTGATGGAATAGTGGTCTCAACGCTGTTTCAATCAACAGGTGGCCGTACAATAATGGGCATTTGTTATGACACAGGCGTTAACTTAACTGCCTTCATTCGTATCGGCTCGCTGTCAGGAAATTTCCTGTTCAACGATGGCAATACTCTTGAAGTCTTGCAAGGCGGCTTCAACACTGGAAACGTGTATTTAATGCAAGCAACAATCAATTTTACTAATCAAAAATATGATCTCAGTTATACCGACCTCACTCTTAACACGGCTCCTACAGTCATCACCGGTTTAGGATTTCGTAATTTTAGTTTTAGCAATATAACACCAGGTGACGCCGAAATAAGTGAGTTTCTAACTTATTCAAGCTCTAATGCTGCGTTCGACAACTTTACATTTGGTAATCCTGTGCCCGAACCATCATCAGCTTGTTTGTATTTAATTGGATTAATAGCAGCGCTTCCAATTTATGTATATAAGCCATGGAAGTGTTGATAGTCTAAAGTAATTTGTGGACTGCGGATCTTAGATTCTTTGTAGTACGCGAAGTACTAGTTCTTCGTGTCAACGGGTAGGCTACGAGAGTCAAGATCCAAAGTCCGTATTAAAACTTTAATATCGCAAAGAATTGTTACAACTTTTTAAATCGAAATCCTGAATCATGTTGGCTGATCATTTTCGCAAGCTCATTAAAAAGGCCTACTTTATTGCTGTTGTCCGTGTGACCACTGGAATTGTGTGGTTAAACATGCCGTTAGCAAGCTCATCAATAAATGCCGCAGATTATTACGTATCGCCGACCGGCTCGAACAGTAATTCGGGCACGTTAAACCAGCCATTTATGACAATTCAGCAAGCGGCGAACGTAGCGCAGGCCGGTGATAATGTGTACGTTCTGGCGGGAACTTATCGCGAAACAGTAACATTGCCTCGTTCCGGCACGGCGGCGGCTCCCATTCGGTTTCAACCTTATCAAGGCGCGCATGTCACCGTCACTGGCTTGGATGTGGTCAACAGTAGCTGGTCTTCTTATAGCGGTTCGATTTACAGTGCCACGTTACCGAGCAGCGCTAGCCAAGTCTTTGTCAACGGGCAACTGATGACGGAAGCGCGGTCGGCTGGGACGGCCGACAATAATCAAATCATTTACAACAATCCATTGCGAGCGAATTATGCCACGGTCAATTCAGCCTCGCTGGGAGCCTTTCCTGCGAATTCAACGATCACCAGCACGGCACTTGCAGGGGCGGCCAACTTTACTGGGGGAAAAGTAGCAGTGGTTGCCGGCGGTGCTTATGTTGCCATCAGCGCACCGATCAATGGCCAGTCGGGCAATAATTTGAGTGTTCAGTGGCCAGAACATTACAGCGCCAGTGGAGGGATTTACTTTCCAAAAGCTGGCAATCGGTTTTATGTCTATGGAACTTTGGCCGCGCTCAACTCTTCTAAGGAGTGGTTCTATGATTCCGCGAGTTCAAAACTCTATCTAAATAGTCTGGGCAATGCGAACCCCACGAATCAAACGGTCGAGGTTCGCACTCGCGAATTAGGATTCAACCTAGGGAACCAATCGCACGTGGAAGTCAGTGGATTTCAACTCAAAGCGGCTAGTATCAACGTCGGTGGAAATCATAACCTGATCGACAACGTGCAGGTTCTTTATGGCACTTCCTTCACCGCACCGGCAGGCTGGAATGCCACTACCGATCCAGCAAGCGTGCGAATCAGCGGCCAGAACAACACCGTGCGTAACTCAGAGATTGCTTACTCGTGGGGAGATGGTGTCCGACTACTTGGTCCTAGCAATACGGTCCATAACAACCTGATCCACGATGTTGATTGGAATGCGACAGACGCGGCTTTTGTCAACGCAGACGGCGCGGGAGGAAGTAGCGTCATCACCAATAACACGATGTACAATGGCGCTCGTAGCGGTGTGACCTATCGCGATGCAAACCCCAATACGACTATTCAGCACAACGATATTTCACGATTTGGTTCTTTGACTTCGGACTTGGGTGGAATTTACACGTTTAATGGCCAGAACACAGGTAGTGTGGTTGCTTATAACCGCGTCTACGACAGCCAAGCGACAGGAACGAATGCCGGCATTTATACTGATGTGGCTTCGACCGGTGTTACGGCTCATCACAATTTGGTTCACGATACCGGGATTGGAATTCTGACCTATCGTGAAGGCCATAGCTATTACAACAATACGTTGTGGAACGTCGACACCGCGATGTTGGCTGGCGATTCGCTCTCCAATATCAATACGGTGAACAACCTTTCGAATACTTCTCCCTTTCTTGGTTCCAACGTTCACCATAATCGAACCCAAAGCAGCAATCCGTTCGTCAACTCAGCCGCAGGAGACTACACGCTGCGCAGCGGGACAACACCCATTAATTTCGGTACGCCGATTCCAGGAATTACCGATGGCTACCAGGGTTCGGCCCCAGATGCGGGAGCTTTTGAGTCAGGAAACCCTGCTTGGACGGCTGGGGCCAACTTCAGAACTTGGCTGTTCTCCAATCAAGCCGCCGCACCGTTAATTACGGCAGTCTCAGTCACCCAAGGAGGTCAACGAACGACTACAGAGCCACTCACCGTGGGAAATGTCGGAAATGTCAACAGCAATCGTCGAGCTTTTCTTCAATTTGATCTTTCAGGCATCTCACAAGGCATTGCCTCGGCTTCGCTGCGTATTTACGAGAGCGATGCTCCGACCAGCGCCAATGGAGAGGTTAAATTGCTACGCGTGCTTTCGGCCTGGAATTCCACGAATGTCACTTTTGGCCAAGCGGTGGATGCGGCTTCACTCATTTCAGGATTTTATGACCCAGCCAATCGGGATTTGTATACCGACATTGATATCACCGAAATGGTACGTGCTTGGCTCAACG
>CAZIGP010000331.1:0-2247 GCA_964538425.1 uncultured Pirellulales bacterium
GGTAATCGCCGGCCGGGCATTGAAGCTGAAATGATCGACCTTGCGGGGTGGCACGCGGGTCCAGACTGGCCAGATCGAGGCGGTATTGTCGCGGCAGCCGCCCCACAAAAAGTTGCCGTTGTGGTTGTAGCCGACACGGTCGACGACGTCGGTGGTCGAGAGATAGCCGCGCGGGCTGCCGGTGTCTGGATCCCAAAATACGATCATGCCTTCCGGTTCTTTGGTGTCAGCCGTTGTTCCTGTGCCCGAAGTGGCGACTGTCCTGGTCGTTGGGCTGAAGGCGATTCCTTCGACAGTGTGCGAGGTGACTCGCGGGTTGCCGAGATTGGTTTGATCGGTGATTGTGAATTTTTGTAGTTTGCGGCCACTGGCTACATCCCACAGATTTGCCCATTCGTAAGATTGAACGAATTTGAATGGCGCCGTGGCAAATCGCTGGCCATCGGGCGAAATTGCCATACCACCTTGTTCTTCCTCCGGGGCCGATCGAATCGAACGTCCGGCTGCGAGATCCCAAACCGAGATACTGAAAGGGCCGAACAAATCTTTGGCGACTTTGACTACGGCATAGCGGCCCGAGGGCGTTGCTCTGAATTTGGCAAAGCCGACTTTCGTGATCGTCATTTTTTGCTGCACTGCGCCAGTTTCCGGATTGAGCAAGACGAGGTTGTTGTCGCCGACCATCGTGAAATCATCGGAATTGGGCGTTAGCATTGCCGCGATTCGTCGGCCGTCGTCGACAAATTGGGTTTCGGTGCAATGGGGCGTGGCGGCGGGTAGCGGCAAGCTGCGAACCGTGCCACCGTGCGACCAATCGGCAATGGCCAGCCCTTGACCGGCCATGCCTAAGGCAGCCAGCACTTGCAGGCCTCGCGCGCCGGTGATGTCGAAACTAATGACGCCGGAAATTCGGGGCGTGAATTCTTTGACGCCTGCGCCGGTAGCGGTATCGAAGATTTGTGTGCCATCGAAGATGCGCGTGCCGTTGGCATTGAGTTCAACCGCGCCGCCGTCGACAGTTTTTCGTTTGGAGAAAGTTCGCTGCGGCTTGAGGGTGGTGGCGTCGAGCGATTGGAGTTTTGTCGTAGTTCCACCGTTTTTGTCGAAGACCGTGAGCGATAGGTAGACAAGCTTGCCATCGTCCGAGAGCACGCACTTATCGATGCGTTCTTGTAAAATATTTCCTTCCGCGAGCTTGGCGCCGCTTTCAACATCCCACAGATACAAGGTGTTGTCTGGCAGAGGCATGGTGTCAGCCTGCCATTTGGTGGCGACCGTTAAAGCTCGCTTGCCATCGCGGCTGATCGCGGTTTGCTGAACGTCGTAGCGATGATCCGCGAATTTATGAAGCGGCTTTGCCGATTTCACATCCCACAAGATGGCTGTTTTGCCGGCTCCGCCGAGCAGCTTGGCGCCATCGGGAGAGAATTCCAGCGCTTGGTCGCCGATGGGATCGAAATCGTCGAACCCTTCGAACTCGCGCACCTTTTCACCGGTGGCAATGTTGTATAAGTCGATTTTGTTTCCAAATCGTGCGGCGGCTAGATGCACGCCATCGGGACTGAGGCTTTTGGCTTTATTAAGTTCGATTTCCGGCGTCTTGATGGGCACGCCGGTGTCGCGGTCCCAGATCAGCAAACGAGAATTGCTGATGCCGGCGATGGCCATGACGCGTTTGCCGTCGGCGCTTAGGCCGAGGTGCATGACGATTGAATCCGCCGTTGGGCCGACGGGATAACTACGAAGTTGTCGACCGGTGGCAATATCCCAAATCAAAACTTGCGGTCCGGCGGCGGTGATGAGATATCGGTCGTCGTTCGTGAAAGCGGCGTGAGCCGCGCCGCCCTCGTGGCCGGTTTGCAAGACAAGCTCTGGCCGATTGGAATCGGCGGCAAACATCGACAGCTTCAAACGGCGACCGGGCTCAAGCCAGATATCTCGTTCTTGTTTCGTGCCATCGGCGAATTGGACGATGACTTTGCTGGGAGTGATGGCGCCGGTTTTCAAAGGGCGATAGGTGAGTGAGCGCTTGGCACCGTAGTCGGTGCCATCGATGGTGACACGGGCGTCTGCCGGCAAAATCATTTCTAAAATGCAGGCGTCTGCTGGAACGGGCTTTTCGTGAGGCGATTGTGCGGCGGCCGTGATGCACATGGCGGCAAAAATCGCGATCAGTAGTACGGTTGCGCGAGTTGGCATAGTTTCAGCGTGGTTGTAGAAGTTGTGGAATTTCGCCCGGAGAAGGTA
>CAZIGP010000331.1:2257-5787 GCA_964538425.1 uncultured Pirellulales bacterium
GCCTCGCGCCGCGCCTGGCGCGCGAGATCGGCCATGGACCCGGCGCCGCTCGAGGGAGACGCCGAGGGCCGCAAGCGGAATACGCAATGGCGAATCGATCGGCGAAGGGATTCGCCTCCGACAGCACAGAGTGCGGATCTGCGGAACTAATTAGACGACGCCAATCATAGTGGCAGTTCCATCAATCCGCAATTTTTAGCTTAATTTCGTCGCTGTTCCCTTTGAGTTCCGGGGCATACATCGCGCTGGCCACAGCGGGCAGGGCACTGAATTGGCCAGGAATTTCTGCTCGCAAGCGGTAACTCACGGAATGTTTACCACGAGTCAGCGTGCGAAGGAAAAACGTTACGCGGTTGTCGCGTAGTTCCATGTAAGCGCCGATCGCGTTGCCGCCATAGCCGCTGCGCACTTCGACGGGTTCGAATCCGGCGGCTTTCAGATCTTCGAACATTAAATACTCGTAGTCGTTCTTGCTGTCGATTTCGAGTTCCACTTCCACGAGGTCGCCGCTTTTGAGCGTGGCCAAATCGGCCAGTTCTTGGCGCTCGTACTTTTCGACTTTTTGATCGACGGCTTGGCCACGGCTGCCGACGGTTTTAATTTTCTTGTCGACCGGGTTCAGTTTGTAGAATTTACGGTTGACTTTCACTTCTAAGCCGGCGGATTTGATGTAATCCTCCAGCGTAAAGTTGGTGAGATAAGCGTTGTAATACAACGGGCCACTGCCAGATTTGCGCAGCTCGAGCACGTGCTTGCCCGTTTCGACGGCATCGCCTTCGAGCACGAACTTGTTGTCAAAGGTGAATAGATCGGCAGCCGTGATTTTTACTTCCTTTTGTTTTTTGCCGTCGAGCCATACTTCCACGGTCAAATCGGGCTTATCTTCGCCGCTGGCTTTGAGGTAGTCGGCCAAAGCTTCAATGGCCAGTCCGGTATCACGGGTACTATTCCAGTACGTGGCATGTTTGCGGTTGTTGAGCAGGTACTTCACCAAGCGTGAAGCAAGTGTGCCCTTGGCATCGGTTTTTGAGAGCAGCTTCAAATAATAAGCGTTCGCTTCAATTTCGCTGCCGTACCAATACCACCAATAATTATTTTCTGGCAGCTTCAAGTAGGCGGTTTGGTTTTCGTCATCTTGAACGACAAATTGACCAATGTTTTGCAGAATCATATCGAGCTGTTCTTGATGCCCTTGGGCGTGCAACGCCAAACCAAACAGCGCTTTGGCATAGACCGGCAGCTTTGTGCGATCGCGATAGAGAAATGCTCGCATGTCGTCGTTGGCTACTTTTGCATCGGCCAGCACCATGTAGACAAAGGCGTCGAGTGCATCGGCCGAAGTTTTGTACGGTTCTTTCGGCTTCGGTTTGACTTCTGCATTCTTTAGCAATTCCACCTGCCGCTCTTGATAGGCTTTCAGCCATTCGATGCCTCGTTCTAGCACGCCTGGCACAAGGGCCACATCATTTTGTGTGGCAACTTGTAAGCCATGCACCACAACCGCGGTGGTGTGCGGATAGCTATGCTCTCCCCAGCCACTGAACCAGCCCCAGCCACCATCGGAGAGTTGCATTTCGGTCAGCCGTTGCACGCCGTCTTTTACCATCGTGGTCACTTCGGCTTGATCGAATACGGGATTGCGATCGAACCGCTTCCAACCTGCGGCGCGTTTTTGGTCGTCGCCAATTTC
Source organism: uncultured Pirellulales bacterium (assembly GCA_964538425.1). Classification (GTDB taxonomy): domain Bacteria; phylum Planctomycetota; class Planctomycetia; order Pirellulales; family JADZDJ01; genus JADZDJ01. Next base: position 3,948 of record CAZIGP010000331.1, read on the forward strand.
TTGGGCATTCAAGTTGGTGCGCTTCTCTTGGATTTTTTTCAAATCCAAGCCCATATTGATCAGAATTTTTTGCGTGATGACGGTCGGCAAAAAGCGATTGAGAGTTTGCTCTGTGCATCCGTAAGGATATTCAACCATGTAGGGGAGGGCATCGACCATTGCGCCGGCCAACGTCGGCGAATAGCGCACTTCGAGGCGGGATTCGTTGATGCGTCGCTCGGCAGGAACGGTGAGTGTGATTTTGTCCGTCGTGTCGTCCGGACGGAGTGCACCGGAGTAACTTTCCATCTTGAGCATGCCATGCACATAGACGGGGAATCGCTGCTCCATCGCGTCGGATTCTTCGTCACTTAGTGCTTTCATGCGAATGACGGCTTCGCCTTCCTGAGCGACTTTTACGCGCCAATCGACGCGGGTTTCGCCACCGCTGGGGATTTCGACTTGCTGCGTTGTGTCTCCGAGCGGCGTAAGGCACTTGCCGTCGAGTTCCAAGGCAACCGTTACCAATTTCGGCGTTTTTAAGTAGTTATGCACGTTTGCCGACAGTACGACTTCGTCTTTCTCGATGAAAAATCGTGGGCCTTGGAGCCGCAACAAGAGATTTTTGCGCGTCACGACTTCGACATCGCCTCGGCCTACTTTCGTGCCGTGTCCCATGCCCCAAACTTTCACTTTCCAAGCCGTGAGGTTTTCTGGCATGGTGAGTGCGACTTGACCGGCTCCGTTTTCATCGGTGGTGAGCGCGCCGACCCAAAGTGCGGTATCGGCGAAATTGGTTCGGACGGTGGGCTGAACCAAGGGAGCTCCGGCTTCTTTTCCCTCGGATGCATCCATCGCGGCTTCGGTAGCAAAACCAGCGCGGCTATCTGATTTATTCATTGCCGCCATGGGCGCCGCGGGGGCTACGCCCTCGGTCAGCATAGCTGTGCCACGCTGTTTCATTCCTCCGCCACCACGCCCGCTTTCATCACGAGATCGAGTTAGCGACGACTTGTCGTCAGAGTCCTCGTCCGCGTTGCTTTCGCCAAACACCCCCAAATTATTCATTGCCTGTTGTCCCGGTGGGACAAGATTCCAAAACGTTTGCATCAAATTGGTTTCATTCTGCGGGTAGTGCGAACGTCGCCATTTCCAAAAGAATGCTTTGATGTCTTCCACATTGCTGCCGCCGGAAATGTATTCGATCGATTTGTCATAAATAGCCACGACGGTGGAGCCAACAAACGGCTTACCATTGGCATCGGTCAGCTTGAATTTTACCGAGGCTTTTTCCCCTGGTTTGTATTCTTCTTTCGAAGGTGTGACGGCTATATCCAGCATTCGCGATTCGGGAGGGACAACAATTTCGCGGGTTTCTGTGTAGAGCTTGCCGCCGGCAATGGTTACGGCTTCCACAAAGAAATTCGGCATATCTTTTTTCTCGACCGGAATTTCTTCGACGGCCGATTTACCTTTCAATTGCAGCATTTTTGGCTTCAGATAAACACCGTTGGATGGTCGTGGGAATAGCAAAACGGTGCTGCCAAGGCGATTCGTATTGAGCATTAAATTGACCGTTTGCCCTGGCTGGTACTCCTTTTTATCTGCAATCAGTTCCAAATCGTTGAATTTGAAATCGCGGCCATCGAAGCCTTCGCCGATAATGGTGAAGAGGTACGCGCCTTCAATCGAGTGCTGCTTTTCATCCGTCACTTTGTACGAAAGGCGATATTGCCCTGCAGCCGAGGCTTCGACTTGGAGATCGGCATGGCCGCGTGCATCCGGATCGAGCTCCCAGGTGCGCACTTCGGTTTCAACCGGCTTGTCGTCTTGGTAGGAAATTTTGTAAAGCGTGACGACG
>CAZIGP010000332.1:0-4101 GCA_964538425.1 uncultured Pirellulales bacterium
TCGGCAACTGGCTTTCAGGTGCTTACCGCGAGCGGCGACGGCGATAGGAAATGCTGGAAGCAAGGCTGGTGCTCGCTTGGGTGGAAGTTTCTTCGTCTTGATTACGCCACCGGCGGAGCGACCGTCATTATATTCGGTACACCGACGGCCCGATGCGCATTGACCGAGATTGACTATTAGTCATTTAGTCATTCACACCGACAGTCACCTAGTCTATTTGGACCAAGTTGCACTGTAACGAACTAAATGCGACACACGGAAACATCGGGAAATCTGGAGTAAATTTTGGCTCGTGTGGCTGCGACTCGATAATTTTCGAGTGGATTTGCTAGCGGCGGTCTCGTAAGCGCCAGCAACTGCAGCTCGAAAGCTGTCGCATTTGCAATTTAACGGTGCAAAGTATCGATACGGTGAACTTTAGTTCCACCACCAACGGTCGTTGCGAGCCTTGGCGACCGTAGCACGAACCGGCATGATCTCTGACGATTTCACTTGCTTTTCGACAATGAACCAGGGCTGGAACGCCACGCCTCCCGATGCGCTGATTATCCAATTCTTGCCCTTTTTAATGCAGCTGGCCTGAGTCGGCACTTGCGTTGGCGAATTATACTTATCGAGCACAACCCTTTTTTCATCGAACAGCAGCTTTAGAGGTAAATTGGCTTTGTCGAGCAGATTCTCTTGCACGATCAGCGCGCCGATGACAGCCAGATCGATGCAATTGCGCAGGTCGCCGAACACCGTCTCTCTCGCGGCCAGTTCGTCGTAAAGTTTCGTCATCGTGTCGGCCCACTTTTGTGATGCCGGATTCGCTTTGAGTCGCTGTTTCCGCTGACCCATCTCGTTGAAATGATCTTCCTCGGCCATGCATTGCACACCTGAGCCGCAAATCTCAAACGCCAACCCGTCGCCGTCGGTCTGGAGTGGGTCGTACTTTGGCGCCAGCCACCAGCGGGGCATCATATTCCGATTTTTGCCAGCCGCCGGGCCAGCTAGTTGCAAATAACTCGGCATACCTTTCACCGGCGATTCGTCAAAGCCCATGCCTAGCCGTTTCATGCGATAATCTGCCGCAACGAGCACATTCGCAAATCGGCTGTCAGTTGGGATGCCGGCAATCGAAATTTTCTGTGGTCCCAGCGCGTCTTCGATTGCCGCCATCGTCTGCTGTGGATCTGAGCCGATCGACGTGAGTTGTGATAACAACGCATTCAGCCGCTGAATCCCTTCTTCCGTCGGATCGATCGATGCGGTCATTCCTTCCTTACGGGCCGCATCCGCAAATCGCAGAGCAACGAGTAAATCATCGAGATGTAATACCGGTCGGCCCGTGGTATTGCCGACCACTTGTCCTTCACGATTCACCAGCCAGCCTTCCGCTGGACCCGCGATCACGATGTCGTGCTCTTCGGGGTAGATGAACAAAAATTGCACGCGCTGCAAGCCGGCGAGATATTTGATCGCGTCGGGGATTGGCCGACCAGCTTCTTGGCATTCGTGAATTTGATCTTCCAGCTTCCGTAGCGAAACTTTTCTCAACTTCGCAGACTGATTGAGATCGCCCGGCACCGGCTGGATGGACTTCTGGCGAGCTTCACGCAATGCACCGCGCTGATTCGCATCAAGATTCTTAAGAATGCCATCGACGCTGATCGATACGCCACCCACTACATTGACTGATGGGAAGTAAGTCGTGCCATTATTATTGTTGTTGTTTTGGCCTACGGCCACGCGACTAGAAATCAAGCCGACAACGACGATGCTTGTCACTGCAATCAATTGAATCCCGAAAAAGCGTTTTGAGCAATTCAACATCTACTAGTTCCTCTTGCGGCGCAAGTTCAAGGAGAGGTAAGGACAAGGGTAAAAGCAAAGCAAACAAATGCCGGCCTGGGACGCTGATTCACTGCTGCGCTTTGCAGCAGGGGTGGCCCGCTTCTATCACCGGAAACATCCGGGTTGGCATAGAAAACAATGCATCTGCCTACTTTTAGGGTCATCAAGGCTGCTGAAAACCGCCGAAGAATTAAGCGATTTTTGCGGAAAGTGAGGGTTTGGGATACGGAGCCGATCCGCTTATGACGGTTTGGGAACTAAGCATGACGGACATCGCTGAGCTAAGGACCGCGATCGCCGTTGGGAGCGAAAGAGCCTGCCTGGATTCAAGCCTTTCGTAGGGTTCGCGAGAACTGCCAGGCTGGGAACCAGGTTGTGCCAAGCATTTTGATCTCCACGTCATCCCCTCACCCAGCTTCTCAGGTAGCTAACTCACCCTGGACTTACGAACTAGACCGCATGAGAAAATAAAAACAGCCCACACGCACTGTCGCGATTCGACCGGGGCAGGAAGTCGAAGTCGCCGCGTGTGGGCTGCTTATAGTGGGTACTCAACCAGTCGCCTTCATGCCGCGTATCGACAATTCTCAGTTTTGAGCAATAGAGTGACCTGACTACCTCTAATGTCGCAGGTTAACTCGAATTCCGCCGCTTTAAGGTCAAGCGACGCTCCAGTTGTACGTGAAACAGGGTGCGAGACCGCCCAACACGATTACAGCCGCCGCTGAGAAGGACGGCCTAATCAGATACGACGCGTCTACGGAACGAAATAAAAGACCGTATTGCCTAAAAGAAAAATCGAAAAGCTTAAGATTTATCGGCGGTATTTCATAAGCACGGCAACATTAGAGAATGCCAATGAAACTTGCGTTTGATACGGCGCGCCATCGGAGGCACCGTAACAAAGCGCTGCGATGGGACAGTAGCTGTCGTCTCTAGATACGCACCACGCTGGGTGCTGCCGCACCACATCGACGCGCCCCTTGCGTTGTGCCATGAAACCTTGAGGTTCCGAAAAGGGTTTAATCTCGTGAGACCACGAGACTGCGAAATTCTTCAATCCCGGCAAAAATTGTTGGCGGTTTTCGCCTCATGTGACCACTCTAGAAATAGGTAAGGTTCGACATTAACGCCGCGCGAATCAAATTGAGAGGCTGTTGAACCGGACGCTTTAAGAATGGAAGCAGCGCGAGGAACTTTGCAGTACGATCGCAACGATTTGTTGTTCCTTGCCCCTTTGAAAGCGCGCGCCCGTTTGAAAACTGGCTCGCCGGAGCCGTAAAGAACGATGTCCTTGAGGATGGATTTAAGGGTCGAGAACTTACGTAGATAACATCATGCTTCAAACACTCGCTCGTGGTATACCAGGTTCCGACTCAGCAATTGATGACCGTGGATTGCTGTACGTTAGCCATTCACCGGGTGAACAAAGACACTCGCTCCCACACCAGTCGCCATCGCTAACGCGCGACGCATCGGTCCAACGTCGCGCTTATGAACTGAAATTCTTGCTTACCGCATCGCAAGGCAGTGAGGTGGAATTCCGTTTGGCAAATCATATGACTGTCGACCCACACGCCAATCCTGCGCTGGGAAACGCCTACAGAATCTCAACACTTTACTGCGACACCCAGCATTGGGATGTATTCCACAAGCGCGGTCGCTTCAAGCTCATTAAGCTCCGGCTCCGCAGATACGATCAGAGCAGCGACGTGTTCTTGGAGCGTAAAGCGCGGAGAAAAAATTGCGTCCGGAAATTGCGGTCGAGTATCGCGCTCGACGATCTGCAGGGATTATCTCAGGCCGCTCTGTCGGTTGCCGGTCCCTGTGGAGCGTATTATCGCCAGTTAAAATAACTCCGCCGAGCCTCTTGAAAATTCTAATCCTTCGGAAGGAGCCGATGCAATGTTTACGATCAAGGCTGGAAGGGCGGCTTCGTCATTGCCACGGAATAGTGCGAAAGCTGCGGCTGATCCACCGACCGATTTGCCGAATGTGTTTGTCGTCGGCGCTGCGAAGTCCGGTACGACCGCATTGTATCATTACTTTTTAGCACATCCACAAATCTATGTGACTCGGGCGATTAAAGAAACCAATTACATGGCTTTCTTTGATGGCCTCCCGGCCCTCCGGGGTCCAGGCGATCAGAAAATTGTTGGGAAGAGCATTACCTCGTTGCAAAAGTACCGGAGGCTGTATCGCAGACGAGCCGGGGAGACCACCGCGGCGGACTCGAGCAACGGGGGGGGCTCCTCAGACCCCTTC
>CAZIGP010000332.1:4111-5784 GCA_964538425.1 uncultured Pirellulales bacterium
GCGCAAGATCTGCGAACTCAGCCCGCTAGCCAAAATCGTGATCGTCCTGCGAAATCCGGTAGAGGCGGCGTTTTCAATGTACGCGATGATGCGTCGTGACGGCCGAGAGCCATGCCGCACATTTTGGGAGGCGTTTCAGAGCAGCCCGCAGCGACGAGCGGCTGGTTGGGAGTGGGCTTGGGACTATCAAACTTGCTTTAATTACTCTCAGAAAGTGAGAGGCTTTCTAGAATGGTTTCCGACCACGCAACTTTTCATTCGACCCTACGAATGTCTTAAACAAACGCCAGAGAGGTTCTATCTCGAATTAACTGAATTTCTCGGAGTTTCAGCACTTGATGTCAATCAAGCGAACAGGCATGTCAATACCTCGCCGAGTCAGCTTGACATGATCTATCAATGGAAGCTTGGCCGGTTAGCGATGAAAGCAGCGAAAGCAGTGAGCTTTTCCCTCCCACAATCATTCAGAGCGTGCATTCAATCTAAGTTCGAACAGCCGGCGTTTCGGCTCATTGGAGACGACCGCGATCGACTGATCGATTACTTCGGGGCTGATATCTATGACCTGTCACTACTGCTACAGTGGGATGTCACTGAGTGGCTTAAACCATAGCAAGACCGACCGTTCCGACGAAGCGACTCTCGCTGTCTTGCTGTGTAATGCGACGGCAGCCTATGTGCTACTACGACGCTGCGGCGAGAGCGGCAATTTATTCAAAGTTCTGCACGCTCCCACTCCACCCAGAACCGGTTGCGGAGGCGGACCCCGCAGCCCGAAATTCTTAGCAATCTTTGTCCGACCTGCTATTTCCGTGCCACGACACGGTGAAAATGCAGTCGCACCTCGAGGGTCACGACGCGCCGCACTCCTTCCACGAGGCAGTGCGGCTCGTTGTCTTCCTGTCCGAGGCGGATGATTTCGTCGAGCTTCATCCCCGGCGGCACAGTGAACGTCGATTGATAGATGATTTGATTCCCCGCATCGAGCTCTGGCACGATGAAATGGCACGTCGCACCGTAAGTGAGCATGTGAAACGAGTACGCTTCATGATACGGCCGGAAGCCAGGAAAACTCGGCAGCAGACCGTGATGCAAGTTGATGATCCGCCCACCGGCGTATTTCCAACATGCGGCGGGCGAAAGCACGCGCATGTAGCGGGCGAGAATGATGTAATCGACGTCGTACTCGTCGCAAATCGCCAGCATCTTTTCGTCGTCTGGATTTCCTTTGTCGTCCCCAATGTTGTGCCACGGCACTCCGAATTGCTCCGCCAAACTCCGGCACGCCGGTCGATTGCCGATCATCACCGTTGCTTCAGCCGGCACGCGGCCGTCGCGAATCGATCGCAACAATGCCAGCGGCGTCTCTTGGCGATATGTTGTGCAAATCGCCAATCGCGGTTTCCCTTTGCGAGCATCGGGGGACCAGACTCGCACCGAAAGTTCTTTCTGCTTGCCGATGTCTTCCATCGCCGGCCGCAGCGCCGGCCAATGTTCGGCGGGCAGTTCGATCCGGCAGAGCATGGCAAACAGGCCCCGCTCGTCGTGATCGTACATTTGAATCTCGGCGATATTTGCCCCTTGGCCGGTCACGTAATGAATTATCGGATCGGCAAGGCCGCGATGATCGGGGCCGACGGCGGTGACGGTGACTTGCATGATGGCGGCGGGGA
>CAZIGP010000333.1:0-5776 GCA_964538425.1 uncultured Pirellulales bacterium
CAAATTTTGCATCCTCGTTGCGCCCTATCGATTTTCTATCGCCCGTCGAACGATTGGATTCGGTCAGCAGCTATCTGGATGAGACGCTGGCCTTGTCGATTCGACAATGGTCGGCCGATTTTGCTGCCATTACGACGGCAGATCATCGACAACGCGCGATCGGTACCGTTGGCATGCCGCGCCCTTGGCCGATTGATTTAGTTGCCGATTGTTTAGATCGCGAATCGCCGCAATCACGTGGCGAATGGATAGCCGTTCCTTTGGCGCCACGAGAACCTGCGGGGGAAATCTTGGTTATGCATCGTGTCGCAGGCTGGAATGACGTTCGTACGTCAGAAATGTTTGCCGAGATGGCCAGTGCGCTGATTGGTGGAATTCGTATTATTCGAAATCGACAACGGGTAATTCAACGTGCTGAACGAGCAGAAACGATTCTTTCCATCGTGCAACAATGGGGCCGTACCCAGAAGATGGAAAAGCTGCTTGCTCAAATGGCAGAAGCTTCGACGCGATTGCTCGGTGCCGATCGGGCCAGCATTTTTTTGTGGGACAAGACGGCTCGTACACTGGTGGGACGACCGGCGCTGGGAGTTGAAGGTGGCGAGTTAAGAGTGCCCGACGATGCCGGTGTGGTAGGAGAGGTACTACGAACTGGAGAGCCTCGGCGCGTAACGCAACGTGAATCAAGCGATCCGGTAAATCGACAAATTGATACGCAGCTTCGTTATCAAACTCGTAATTTGGTGGCAGTGCCGTTAGGTTCAAGCGACGGGGAATTACTCGGGGTGTTTGAGGTACTTAACAAGAAAGAAGGTGAATTTACTGCCGACGACGAAGCTGCGCTGATCGAATTAGCCAATCATGCCGCCGTGGCCTTGGAAAACACTCAAGATTGGCAGCGATTGTTGACATCGCATCGACAGATTGTCGATCAAGCAGCCGAGCATGTGCGTTTGATCGGCAAAAGTCCGGCCATTGAAGCTTTGCGATCAACAGTTCGTCGTGTCGCCGACACAGAGTTGGCAGTACTGGTACTAGGCGAAAACGGCACCGGGAAAGAAGTCGTTAGCCAATTAATTCATTATTTGAGCCGACGTCGCGAGAAGCCGTTTGTGGCTGTAAATTGTGCCGCTATCGCCGAAACTTTGCTCGAAAGCGAACTTTTTGGCCATGAGAAAGGCGCGTTCACGGACGCGCGGGAAGCGCGCGCCGGCAAGTTTGAACTGGCATCCGGCGGAACTTTGTTTCTTGATGAAATTGGAGATCTTAGCCCCGGCGGTCAAGCAAAACTGCTGCGAGTGCTCGAAGAAAAAATTGTTGTTCGCGTCGGTGGCTCCCGTCCGATTCCCGTCGATGTGCGAGTGCTAGCGGCAACGAATCAAAATCTTGCGGAACTGGTGCGTGCAAAAAAATTCCGTGAAGATTTGTACTTCCGGTTAAATGTTGTGGTGCTCGATTTACCGCCGCTGCGGGATCGTGGAGATGATGTGCTATTGCTGGCGGAACACTTCCTTTCAGAGTTTTCTCGCCGAGCTGGACGAAAGCCGCCGAAGCTGACACCGGAAGCCAAAAAGCGGTTATTACAGCATCACTGGCCGGGTAATGTTCGCGAGATGCGAAATTTGATGGAACGATTGGCTTATTTGACTGTGGAAGAAAAAATCGAACCGGCAGATTTGGCTTTTATCTTATCGCCGAGCCAAGACAGTGCAGGTTTGCTTGTGGTCGATCAACCGTTGTCGGCTGCGACCGATCGATTTCAGGTGGAATACATTCGCAAAGCAATCGACCGGACGCGCGGAAATATGACCGATGCTGCCGATCTATTAGGACTGCATCGGTCGAATTTGTACCGCAAAATGAAGCAGCTTGAAATGGAGGAATAGGAAAGTAGTTAACAATTAGCTTATCATGCTTAGCTAATTGTTCATGGCCAATCGCTAGTTACTATTTTGAGGTAATCAATGGCTAAAACTATTTTTAAGCGAATTATCGATCGTGAGATTCCGGCTGACATTATTTACGAAGATGATCGCTGTCTGGCATTTCGAGATATTTCACCGCAAGCGCCGGTGCATGTACTTGTCATTCCAAAAAAAGAAATTTTGAACACCGATGCACTTGCCGATGAAGATGCCGCGTTGATGGGGCACCTCTGGATGGTGATACGCAACCTAGCCAAGCAACTTGGCCTAAAAGAAGGTTATCGTGTTGTAACGAACTGTGGACCACACGGAGGCCAAAGTGTGGACCATCTACACTTCCATATTCTTGGTGGCCGCAATCTGCAGTGGCCTCCGGGCTAGATTGTCGTCGAATTGGTAGAAACTTGTTGTTACCGCTTACCGGAACTTTCGAACTACCTCTTAACGACTGCTATAAACGCATGACTTGATTGCCGCTTAATCGTCGCACCAAGCGGCGCATTTCTAATACGCTAATCGTAGCCAGTACTTGCGATGCGGGTAGATTACTGGCAGCAATCACACAATCGAGAATCGTTGCTTCGGTCGGAACTGCTGAGAGCACCTGTTGTTCCAGTTCGTTTAGCATTAGCTCTGCTGGATGGTGAATTGCTCGACCATCATCGCGCGAAGGTGTTGCTTCGGGTAGCGGACCTAGCTCTTCGAGAATATCATCGACTGTTTCCACTAATTTGGCGCCGTCGCGAATCAGGCGATGACAGCCATGCGACATGCGACTAGTAACTAAACCAGGAATGGCAAACACTTCACGGCCTTGCTCCATCGCATGGCGAGCGGTGATCAGCGCACCAGAACGGTTTGAGGCTTCTACGACCAGCACGCCCAGTGATAACCCGCTGATGATTCGATTGCGCTGTGGAAACATACCTGCTAGTGGAACAGCACGCGGGGGTGCTTCGCTAATGACTGCGCCACTGGCGGCTATTTCTGTAGCGAGATCTGCGTGTTCGGGCGGATAGATATTCATCACCCCGCTGCCAAGCACAGCAATTGTGCGACCGCCAGCAGCGAGTGCCCCACGGTGTGCGGCAGCATCAATGCCGCGAGCTAAACCACTTACCACGGTGTAACCAGCTCGCGCTAAACTTCCTCCCAAGCGTTCTGCTTGCTGCAATCCATAATGTGTGGCGTGCCGAGAACCAACAATCGCGATGGCAAGAGCGTCACTGGGCTGTAAACAACCTCGAACAAATAGCACGCCGGGTGGATCTGGCAGTTCGTGCAATTGGCGTGGAAAGCCATCATCTGATTCGAGAAGAATTTGAATTTTTTCGCGCCGGCAATATTCGATTTCATCTTCCACATTAAGATGATTACGCTTATCGACAATTGCACGGCAAAGTTTAGGGCCCACACCGGAAACCGTTTGTAGCTCACTGGGAGCCGCGTTGAATACTGCTTCAGGATTGCCGAATCTTTCCAGTAATCTTCGACGTGTTAATGGGCCTACACCGGAAATCATCGATAGCCGCAAAAATGCCGCTCTGGAATTTATGTCGGCGGGCGTTTGCAATTCCAACGGCATCATCGATTTCCTAAGCAATTTGTTTATTTAGAATGATACCGTCTCAAAAAATTAGTGCTATGCCTTGCCCTGAAGCCGCTTTCGTGACGAAGAGGCAACCGAATCAATTTTCGTTCGAGGCGTGAACCGACGGTCCCGCCGTAAACGAAGCTTCGTTGATAAGAATCATTGCCCGCAAGAGTTCTGGGACCGAGTTGGCTCCCATTTTCTTTAATATGTTTGCGCGACGCATTTCGACGGTACGAAGTCCGATATCTAATTGCTTAGCGATGATTTTATTCGGCTGCCCGGCCATTAAAAGCTCTAAAACCGTTCGTTCGTGATCCGTCAAGGATTCGAGCCGTTGGCGAAGCTCTGTCCGTTGACGACGTTGTTCGCGTTGGATCGCTTCGTTTCGCAACGCTTGCTCGATTGACTCCCATAATTGCTTGTGGTTGCATGGTTTTTCTAGAAAAGCACAAGCGCCGGCGCGCATTGCCTGAACTGCCGTTGGAACGTCGCCATAGCCGGTCAGCATAATCACAGGCAACTCGACGCCCTGCTCGATTAATCGCTGCTGAAGTTGTACACCGGTCATACCCGACATACGTACGTCAACCACCAAACAACCCGATTGTTGTGGATTGAATCGCTCCAAAAATTGTTCAGCAGATTCATATGTTTCAGCCTCGACTCCGTGGGAGCGCACCAGCGCAGCCACAGACTCTCTTGAAGCGGCATCATCGTCGATAATGAATACAGGATCAGGCGTGGCAATATTCATGGCTATTCTCTCGAGAAACAGGCAACGTCAGATAAAATGTCATACCACGATCGGCGTTCGGCTCGGTTGTAAGCTGGCCTGAGTGAGCCGCGACAATGGCTTGGCTCACCGCCAGTCCCATTCCCATGCCTTCTTGCTTCGTGGTAAAAAAAGGTTCAAATAACCTTTCGGCTTGCTCTTCACTGATTCCGACGCCGTTGTCGCGCACAGAAATCTGAACACAACTATCAATGCTTTCGCTGCGAATCAGCAACCGCCGATCACTTTCCGGCATGTCCGTCATCGCTTCTACCGCGTTACGCAAAAGATTGATCAAGACTTGTTGAATTTGAATTGTATCAGCAATTATGCAAGGCAATTTTTTTGCTAAGTCGCACGTAAGCTTGATACGGTGGGCGCGCAAGTCGAGATTTTCTAGCCGCAAACAATCGCGAATCAGTTGATTCACATCTACCGTGGAACGACGCACTGGAGATTTGCGGACAAATTGATTCGACCTTCGAATGATTTCGGCGGCCCGCTTTGCTTGGTCGCATATTTGCTTGAGCCAATTCGCTAGAGTCGATTTTTTATCGACGCCAGAAGTTTCCAGAACATTTAGGCTGGCTTCCGAATAATTGACGATGGCATGCAAGGGCTGATTAATTTCATGCGAGATTTCTGAAACCAAACTACCTAGCGTGCTCAGCCGGCTCACATGAGCCAACTGGGCCAAATGAGCTTGAGCTTGCTCTTGGGCGTGAATGATATCCGTTAGATCGCGATTGATTCCCAGCACTGTTTGTACAATTCCTTCGGCAGAAAATTCCGGGACCAAACGACACTCAAAATGACGCGGGCCTTCTAACGACGTATAGGTGAACTCAAAGGATTCTGCTAAACCCGTCTCGAACACTTTTTGAATTTTTTCTTGCCAAAGGCCTACCAAATCTGCCGGCATGTGTAGATCGACATGGTCTTTACCTAAAAACGTTTCAGGCGGCATGCCTGTGTAGCGGTGGACAACGCGATTTACATAGACGTGTCGGAATTGACGATCAAAACGTGTAATCACATCGGGTAAGTTCTCTGCCAAATCACGAAATTCGCGCTCACTTTGTTGAATTGCGTGAGCAGATTCTTGAGAAACAATTGATGATTTACGAGCGGCAATTGCCAGCCATGCGACAACTAAATTGATTGCTGCAATCCCTATTCGATTCATTGCAAACTGTGTGGGATGCGTTACTGGCACCCGTGGTACGATCAAAGCAGCCAAAAACATAAGTGCGATAGATTCGGCGAAGCACCACCAAACCAACTTCGATGAACCAAGCCGGGCTGCAAACAACAACAGAGGCACGTAAAGAATCGTCGCGCCGATCGGAAGAGGTACGAAGATATCGAGCACAAACACAGGCAACCTTGCCAGTGTTAGAGCAATCCACCGCGTCCTACTTTGTAGGTACTGCCCACCCTCTGCTTGCCCCCCGCCACCCCCGGGGTTTGCGGCTACCTTAAATG
>CAZIGP010000334.1:0-4464 GCA_964538425.1 uncultured Pirellulales bacterium
CTATCGGCAGCGTTCTTACAAACTCTAATGAATTTAGGACCTTCATAATGAATCCGAAAATCTCAATGAATTTGAAAATAGTTGTAGGATCGTTGGCTTGCCACATGGTGCGAATTGTGCTTTTTGCAGCACTATGGGGAACCATCTTTGCTTTGGGCGCTTCAGCATCGACTCCGCTAATACTTGTGGAAGATGGGCAACCTAAAGCGAGCATCCTTATCCCAGCCACTCCTTCGGAATTAGAACGGTTTGCCGCAGCGATACTTAGCAAGCATCTCGAACAGATGTCGGGAGCAAAATTACCTATTGAAACCGAGACACTCAACAGTCGAGACGAATTGCGCCCAGTCATTAGCATCGGACGGACGTCGCTGGCAAAAGATGTGCAATTTTCCGGGCCAGACAATAAACGCAAAAATCGAGAGTCATTCCGAATCCTTCGTCGACGAAATGCACTGATGATTTATGGAAATCCGACTGGTGATATTGCCGATCAAGGCGCGGTGTGGGGAGTTTTTGCATTCCTGCAGATGCAAGGCATCGGCACTTATTTGGATCACCCTCTAGGAAAAGTGGTTCCAAAGAAAAGCTCGATTTCTATTGACGAGATCGATTTTATCGATGCCCCAGCATTTTCGATGAGAAATGGTGTTAATACAGCGGCTGGCTATTTGCAAAGTTATCACCCGCAAGGCTATCACGAATCAGCCAGTCCTGTAGAAGAAGAACATTTATTCAATCGTGCAGCGGCGGATCGACGCCAAGAATTTGGCCACATGTATCAATATGCGATCACACAAGAAACGCGTAATGCGCATCCGGAATGGTTTACAAAAACGCACAATCCGCGCTATGGCTCCCAACCATCGCCATCCACAGCAATCGGATTCGGTGGTCCAAATGTTGGAATCTGCCTCTCTCATGCCGCCGTTCGTGACCATTTCATCGAGTTCTTTCGCAAACGATTCCTTGAAAACCCCAACTTCGAGGTGGCATCCATTGTTCCTGACGATTTCAGTCTCGGCGACCGCTGCGACTGCGAGAGTTGCCAACGCTTAATGGAAATTGGTGGACCTGCAACCTATCCGGAGGACGGGCCACGAAGTGCGTCTGATTTGCAGATTGATTTTGTTAATGCAGTAGCTAGAGGACTCGAAAAAGAATTTCCTGACCGCAAGCTAATTACATTAGCGTACTTAGACTATCTCGATCCGCCGAAACAGACGCAAGTTCATCCGAATGTAATCGTAATGATTGCGCCGCTGCGCAATGCAGATGAATTGGACCCCGCCCTGGAGAAAATTGTTAAAGACTGGCGGAAGATGGGTGCAAAGCACCTTTACTGGTATAGCTACTTACTTAGCCGACCGCCTGTGCCGCATTTAATGCAACAGTGGGTTAAGAATTACAAGCGATGGGGCGTTGAAGGTCTTTACTTTGAAACAACGACGGGCATCCCAGCGATCAATGGAATGAATCGATGGTTATCCTCACAACTCATGTGGAATCCAGATGCGGATTTAGACGAGTTAGTAAACAAATTCTGTATTCAATTATTCGGCTCAGAAGCAGGCCATGAAATGTGCAAGTTTTTTTTGGCTTGGGAGTCGAATACTCCATTTGCCCATAAAGATATACCGCGGCTACTTTCGGCTGCAGAACAATTGGCAGGCAATCCATCATCTCCTGAAGGTAAGCGAGTCAGATTATTTAAACTGGGCTATCAATTGCACCACAGCGCCTATGAGTTAGACGAAGCCATCAAACTTAATGATATTCCCAAAGCTAAAGAAGTTGTTCAACGAGGCATCGACGCCGACCAAACTTTAAAAAAAGAGTTTCCGGATTGGGGGCTGAAATCAGATGTCACGCTGTTGAATTATGTCTCGGCCGCTGGATATCGAAGCATTGTGTTACCAGCTCTGGAATCGCTGCTGAATTCAACGCCGGTCACGTATGCTGATGAGCGACGTCGACCAGGCCCTGCATTTTGCCTGACAAACAATCCCGACGTTCCCTTAAATCAACAAATTAAAACTCCTGTCACAGTCACTTTTTCAGCGCCTCTCGATGGTAAACAAGATGGTAAAGCGATATTCGATGGCAAAATCGAAGGTGACCAACATGTAATTTATCAATACGGTCCTGCATCGTTTACGATTGATCTGGACCTTAAAAATAAATATCAAATTGACCGAGTCGAATTTTGCAGTGGGATGCAGCGAATGGAAGGAAGTCTTATGCAGTTTCAAACAGTTCCACTATATATCGAAGTCCAATTGAGTAATGACGGCAAAACATACAGGACAGTCGATCGCATACTTCCTAGAACACTCCGTGGCTACGTCCCATCTAATTCAATGGATGCGAGCGCACGGCATATCCGACTCGTCAGCACAACCCTGAACCGAGGTCATGAAATCGATGAAATTCGAGTTTGGGGTCGAGAGTTGCAGAAATAGTATTTCATAATTGATCAAGTTAATCGTCGCAGACTGTGAGAGAATTTTTATGGTTTGTATCAAAATAGCCTGCCTTTGTGCTTCTATTTTCTGGTTGGCACTTATAGTGCCGCGAACAGTATTCGCAAAAGACAATTCAAGTACACAGACAGAAAGTCCCTTCACGATCTCGCGTCGATTTATCCCACATGTTCTAAATTTTGATGACAAGCATTTAGAAGCCAATTGGAAGCCTACTGAACAAAGCCTAGAATTTGACCCCAGCCTCTGTGCTTTAATTTTGGTTGATGTCTGGAATACAAATGAGATCTCATTTGAACGAATCGATAAGATCACAAGAACACAAATTCAACCTATTGTAAAAGCGTGTCGCAAGGCAGGTTTTTTAGTGATCCATGCACCTGGCCCACCTGTAGCCGATAAGTATCCTAGTTTTCGCTTCTATAAACCTCAGCTTGCGTCACCTGTCGATGCCAAACGCTCAGACAGCGCTAACCACCATCAAGTTCTCGAGTGGCCTACATCCGAAATGCTCGCCAAAACCGGCCGATTCAGTGCTTATTCGCTTCGTATGCAAACCGACCAATCCCATGCTCCGCTTTCGGAGGCAGAGCTATACCATAATTATCAAATCCATCCGGCAATTAGCCCAGATGCAAATGATTTTGTGATTCGAGACAAGAGCGAACTACATGCATTGCTACGCGACAGGAAACGTTTCCATCTTTTCTATGTTGGATTTGCTGCAAATGGCTGTCTTCAAGAGCGAGACTACGGAGTCAAATCAATGAATGGGCTTGGTTATGATGTCACCCTCTTACGAGAGTGTACGACAGCGACAGAAACGGCGACATCGCTCCCCACTCTCGAACAAACGCGGGCGAGCATTGAAAACATGGAGTTCTGGATTTCCACGGCTAGTTCTGCAGATTTTCTGAACGCACTCAGACCGACTACTGAAGTGGCCCCGGACGGGACAAAAAAACAATAGTCAAGCACGTTAATTCTTAAGAGATACTCAAATCTTTTGTTGGGTTATGAAACGATATCCATCCGAAATATTGGCCACTTGCGTCATTCCATGGCACAGCGATTACAGTTTCGATGAAGAGCTTTTTAAGGCTCAAGTGCGATTGCTGCGAGAGTCCCTGACTCGAAGACTCTATTTGTTTGGAACGGCGGGTGAAGGTTACGCAGTGTCTAATGAGCAATTTGAGCACATTGTCCGTGTATTTCACTCAGAGATGAATACCGAGCTTGACCATCCGATGGTTGGAATTATCAGTTTGTCGCTTCCCACGATCATTGAGCGAATAGAATTTTGTCGAAGCGTTGGGATTCACGACTTTCAAATTTCGCTACCAAGCTGGGGGACGCTGACAGACCGCGAAGTGGATATCTTCTTCGCGGCAACATGCGGCCGATTTCCGGATTGCAACTTCCTGCATTACAACTTGCAGCGTACAGGGCGTGTTTTGCGGGGTGTCGACTACGCGCGCCTCTCGGCCGCTCATACCAATCTCGTTGCAGTCAAGTATGGCGGCGACGATAACGAGATTCGGTTGGATATCCTTCAACAAGCACCTCTTTTGCAGTGTTTTTTCATGGAAGGCGGTTACGTTGATCTGCGCGACAAATTTGAGTGTGGTTTGTTGCTGAGCATTGCGGTCGTCAATCCAAATATGGCTAAAGTATTCTTTAATGCGAGAGGCCCAGAGCAAGTAAAATTATTGTCGGAACTGCAGCGTGCTCGACGAATATTTCATAAAGCTGTCGCCGGTGCTGGGCATATGGATGGCGTGTTTGACAAAGTCTACATCAAAGCACTGCTACCGAATTTTCCGCTACGACTGTTGCCGCCATACACTTTTGCAAATGACGACTGCGTGACAGCACTTATTGATGGGCTACCATCCCATTGGAAGCCACCAACTATACATAGCAATGTGAATTAAGAATTCCGAAGTTATGCCACTTATACTTGAACGGAAAACTATTCATC
>CAZIGP010000334.1:4474-5774 GCA_964538425.1 uncultured Pirellulales bacterium
ATCAAGCAGCATCCGCACTTGAACTACCCACTCAAGCGTTTATCAATGGCAGCTTCGTACCTGCCATTTCCGGGAGCACGTTCGTAACCGAGAACCCAGCTACTGGCGCAAGCCTTGCCCAGATTGCAGCCTGTAGCGATAAAGACGTAGATTTTGCTGTCAGCGCTAGCCGAAATGCTTATGAGAACGGCGGTTGGTCAGGCCGTGGTCCTGCGGAACGAAAGCGGATTCTGCTCAAGTTTGCTGAGCTGGTGGAACAGCATGACGCAGAACTTGCACTACTCGATTGTTTGGAGGCTGGCAAGCCGATTGCTGATTGCGTGAAGATTGATCTGCCCGAATCGATTGCTGCTCTGCGGTGGCATGCCGAAGCCATCGACAAGATTTACGATCAAATTGCTCCTACCAGCTTCGATAATCTTGGATTGATCGTGCGCGAACCAGTCGGTGTCGTGGGCTGTGTCATCCCGTGGAATTTTCCCCTCATGATGGCCATTTTAAAGATTGCACCAGCATTGGCTACCGGTAATAGCGTGATCTTAAAGCCTGCAGAGCAAACTTCTTTAAGTGCCTTACGTTTGGCCGAATTAGCTGCCGAGGCAGGGTTGCCAGATGGTGTATTCAATGTTGTCCCGGGCTTCGGCGAAACTGTCGGCCAAGCAATCGGCCGGCATATGGATATCGACATGGTTTCGTTTACCGGTTCGACGGAAGTCGGAAGATTTTTTTTGAAATATTCTGCAGAATCGAACCTTAAACGAATTGTCTTGGAATGCGGTGGCAAGAGTCCACAAATTGTCATGGCTGATGCTGCCGATCTCGACTCGGTAGCCAGCCATGTCGTGAATGCAGCATTTTGGAATATGGGCGAGAACTGTAGTTGCGGCTCGCGGCTCATTGTCCATCAAGATCTCAAGGACGAATTACTAAAACGCGTCATCTCATTAACCAGTGAATGGATTGTTGGTGATCCACTTGATCCTCGGACGCGAATCGGCGCATTAATTGAAAGACCCCACCTGCACAAGGTGTTGGGTTACATAGACACCGGGCGGACAGAAGGTGCACAAATCGTACTTGGTGGCCACCAAGTACGAAGCGAATCGGGCGGATACTTTGTAGAACCGACGATTTTTGACCACGTTCGTAACAACATGAAAATCGCCCGGGAAGAGATCTTCGGCCCAGTGCTCTCGGTTATTTCCTTTCAGACATTCGAAGAAGCCATCGAGATTGCCAACGATACTCCGTATGGACTTGCTGCATCACTCTACACCGAGAACGTTCATACGGCTCACCG
>CAZIGP010000335.1:0-5762 GCA_964538425.1 uncultured Pirellulales bacterium
CCCGTAAGTTCGACGGTGATGGTCTGTGAAGCATGGCTTAATTTGGCCGCTGCTTCCTGAAGCGGGCCATTGTCTGGCAAGTTTTTAACTGCCTCCGCTGCTTTTGCAGCAGCTTGAGCCAGCAATTCAACAGCAGCCTCACGCTGGGAGATGTCACGTTTGATGCCTTCTATCTCAGCAGCAATTTTATCGATCGTCGATTGCAATTGGATAACTGCTTCGCGGCTGCCTTTTTCTGCAGCTTCCATCGACTGAAATGCCTTTTGGGCCTGCTCATACTCCGCCGTCAACGCAACCGCAGCTTGTTGCGATGCAGCAGCTACGTCGCAGTGCTGCTTATGTTTTAATTCGGCGGCCGTAAATTGCTCGACTGAAGTCTGAAGGCGTTGTTCAAGCGCGGGTGGATTAGCAACCAACTTACCTAAAAGCTTTTCATCGCTTGCCGACCAAACTAGTACCTCGCCCGCACCATCACCGGCAATCAATCGCTCTCCATTGAATGTCGTTACAGCTCGCATCGCCACATCGGTAAGCTGAAGTGCATTCCCCTCCGATTTGCCATCAGCATTCCATCGCTGGGCTTTATGATCTCGGCCACAGGTAATCAATTTGCCATCGCGGCAAAACTCGACCGAGCGCGCACCTCCGTGGGCATTCCACGTTTTGACTTGACCGCCATTTTCCATCTCCCATAAACGGATGCTGCTGTCTTCACTGGCTGATGCCAAGAGGTTGCCGTCGCTTCTCCAACTAACTGATGTGATGGCCGCCGAATGCCCACGCAGCGAATGATATTCCTGCGCGTTGGCAGCCTCCCATATAAACAAGCCGCCGTTACGGTCTCCAGTGGCGAGTAAAACGTTGTCGGGATTGAATTCAATCGCCGTGACCCAATCCGTATGTTTTTTAATTTCGTGCAGCAGTTTGCCATCAGCTGTCGAAAAAATACGTACCACTTTGCTCGGCCCACCTAGCGCGATCCGGCTTTGATCGGGACTAATATCGGCAGCCAGTACACTATCAAACTCTTCCCCTACTTCAATTACGCGCTTACCTGTAGTAACGTCCCACACGACGACACGCCCCGACCTCGCCGCATGACCACCGCCGGAGAGCAACAATTTTCCGTTGCGGCTGAATTTCAGCACCTGCGGAGTACCTTCTGGAAATGGCAACACTCCGATAAGTTCGAGGCTGTCGGTGTGATAGAGCAACACTTGTTGTTGGCCAGCTACGACGGCCAGTGGCGCCCATGGACTTGTAGCAAGCCCGGCGATGGCTGCCGCACGAGGTGTTTGCACAACTGGTTCAAGCGGCAATCGCGGCGGCATGGGCGGCGGACCTTCCGGCTTTTGAGTTGATGCAGCGCTCACCGTAAGATTTGTTTTTGGCTTCTCGCGCACGATAGGCTTGCTGCCCGCGGCTTCCAGCGCTCCGCCTTCGATAAACTTGCGAAACACCGCCAACTTTTCCTCCGGCAATTTGGCCGAGTTTGGCGGCATGTGCGGTTCCGACTTATGCGTAACGAGTTGGTAAAGATAGCTGCCATCAAGATCGCCAGGTTCGATAACGGCTCCTGATCCGCCCCCTTTCATTAGCGACGCGAACGAAGTCATGTTCAAGTTGCCTTCGGTCTTGTCCCCGTTGTGGCAACCAAAACAAGATTCACGCAACAGTGGAAGCAAATGATCTTGGTAAGTCACTGCCGGGGCCGGTTCCTCCGCATTGGCATTTGCTGTCAAAATCACAGCATACATCAGCCAAAGATGCAAAAAGATTCTGACCTTGCCAGAACATGCAAAGCTGCAAAGAGAAATGCCGGATTGGAAAAAGTCCATTTTGTTTGCGCCTTACTTACGGAACAAACTTTTAGTGATTAAATAAAAATTCTCGCGAATTCAGCAGCGCCCAAAAAACATCGTTCAAACCTTTTTCAGCTTCAGGCTGTTGAGCCAGTTGTGCAATCAAACTATTGACTTCATCGGGACGAGGATGGCGGCTCAGTGTCCGTACATAAAGTTCGTCAATAATTTCTTGCGGCTGCTTGCCATCTTTCAACCGGCCACTTACCAATTTCCCTTCGCGCACTCGTCCGTCAACCGAATCGCCGTTCAGCAAATGCAAGGCCTGCGAAAGATTCGGCTCCATCTTCACTTCGCAAGAACAAGGTGTTTCACGAGTGGCGCGACCAAATGTGGTAAGAAAGTACGTCGAAGTGCTACCATCGGCCACTTGCACTGCCCGCGCACCAGGCGGCAGCGCGGGGAACTTGTTTTTTGTTTCCGTCGCTTGGCTAATAATATCGAGCAGCACTTCGGCGCGCAACCGCCGAATCGCTGCATGTGAAAAGTTAGTATCATCGCTTGCATTCGATGCATTCGTCTGAGTAGCCAGTTGATAAGTTCGCGAGTTGCAAATATCGCGCACCAGTTGTTTGAAATCGTACTTGCTGGCTGCAAACCGTTTGCCAAGCTCTACGAGCAGTTCGGCATTTACCGGTGGATTACTAATCCGCACATCATCGACTTCCTGAATAATGCCGCGGCCGAAAAAATGGGCCCACACGACATTCGCCAAATGCTTGGCAAAGTAGGGATTATCAGCCGCCGTCAGCCACTCAGCCACTACGACGCGGCGATCTCGCCCAGCAATATCTGGCGCTGCACCACCCAAAAATTTGGGCGGCATCACCTGGCCTCCAACGGGATGGTTTACTTCCCCGCCACCGCGATTGAATACGATTTGTTCTCGTGCATCGTCCCCTTGTTTGTCGCCAATTTGCGAAAAGAATGCCGCAAAGGAATAGTAATCGTTCATCGTCCAGCGATCGAAGGGATGGTTGTGGCACTGCGAGCATTGAATGCGCATCCCCATGAACGCTTGAGCGACATTTTCAGCAATTTTCAGTGTATTTCGTTCGCCATGATAGTAATTCGTCGCAGGGTTGGTAAACGATCCACCGGTGGCAGTCAGTACCTCGCGAATCATTTGATCAACGGGCACATTGTCTGTTATCCGAGATTTCAACCATTCATAAAACAGCAGCGTGGATTTGCGTTTCACTTGGGCTGTGGTGCGAACCTGAAACAACTCCGCCCATTTCATAACCCACAATTCAACGAACTCTGGCCGACTCAATAATTCATCGATCAACAATTCCCGTTTACGAGGATCGGTGCTCGTAGAAAATCTTTGGTGCTCCTCGGATGTTGGCAATAGACCGAGAATATCGAGATAGGCCCGACGCAGAAAAATTTCATCGGTGCATAGATCGGAAGGAGCGATGCGAAGTTTTTTTAGTTTGGCATTGATTAGGGTATCAACATAATTATTTTCCGGCACAGCGGGAAAACTAAATTCAAGATCTTTTGGTAAAACAATAAATTGCGATCCCACTGTCTGATCGCCAAACCGCGCCATGATGAAGGCTTCACCACGTTCACCCGCCGTGACGATACCTTCCTGCGAAACACGGGCCGAGGTGTCGTTGCTCGACATTAAATAGGCCAATCGTGTCACGTCTCGATCCTTGCCGTCCGAATACTTCGCGCGAACCGTCAGCCGCTGCGTCGATTGCGAGCCATTCAGCACGGCGCTGGGTGGAAAAAGCTCGAGGCCGATTAAAATCGGCACATCGCCGGTGTCATTGGATGCTCCGGCTTCGATCCAGCGAAGCAAAGTCTGGCACAAAAGGCTATTTTCTTCAAAGCGTTTTCCGCCGGAGTGTTGCACTTTGCCAAGGCCTTTCTCCACGAGCAAACTGGCCGCTGGCATTGCAAGGTTGATCCTGCGACCTGGCATTTCACGAGTGATGCGGTGGTAATCGCCTTCCGCATCAAAACCAAACAGTGACAATCGAAAACCGTCCTTGCCACGAGCCGCCCCGTGGCAACTACCTGTGTTACAACCAGCTTTCGAAAACACCGGCATCACATCGAGCCGAAAACTTAGCGGCGGCTCGGTTTGTACATTTTGAATTTTGACGGTGCATTCCGTCGATTGACCGCCGAACTCGGCTTTAATGGTGGTTTCCCCATCCGCCTGTGGAAATATCGCGTTGTCTCCAATTCGTACTGCTTGAGGATTAGCAATGGTGATTTTTGCTTCACTGGTTACATCCTGAGTGCGGCCATCGGGGTAGACTGCTTGAACGATCATCGACTGCGAATCGACTTTGTTATCAAGCTGCACACTCGGCGGGAAAATTTCGACCTTTATCGGCGACGGAGGGCCACTTTCTGCGACAGCAAATGCCGCATGGAAGGTGGTTAAGACGGCGAAACCAATGGGTAGTAAACGGAAAAAATCATCAAAACACGAAAGCACCATAGAATAAAATTCTCGCACGCCCGTTTCGTTTCGTGTTTTCGTGTTTTTGTGATTCATACAATTCTCCGCTCCGTCAGAAAGCCCAACTAGTTCGTTGATTTCTGTTGTGCTTCCAGCCGTAATTTTTCCAATCGCGATAACTGCTTCGGCTGTGGCTCAGGCGGTTTGGCCTCAGGCTCGGCTTTAGCCGTTTCCTTCGGCGGACTAGGCGGATCGATTCGCAGTTCCACGGTACCGACATGATGGCAAATCGGTTCGCCATTTTGTGTAACGACAACTTGGCAACCAATATCTTTGTGCTTGCCTACGGGACTTTCAGCATCCACTGTCACCGGAAAAATCAGTTCTGCGGTCTCTTTGGTAAGGTCGATTTCTTGAGCATTCACTTTGTTAGGTAGGCCAATCAAACTCGCTTTGGCAACACCTTCAAACGGCGTATTTTGCTTTACTTTGCAAAGCACTTCAGTCCCTTTACCTTGCTCGGTAGCAGTTCGTTCCAAAGTAAATTCGATAAACGGAGCTGTTAATTCCAGCGTCATCAGTTGCGACGACACCCATGCCGTACCGCCGTTTACAGATGCTTGTCCCATGGCTGCGAGGTGCCATTTACCATAATCTGCAGCAACCACACTGTTGGCATTCAGCGGAAATAGAACTTCGTTTTGGTTCTCGGGAATCGTTACTGCCGAAGCACTGGTAACATTCGGAGCATTATGAATCAGCTCTACCGTAATGGGTGCTTTGAAATCTGCTTTGCGCTCAGCGACGATTTTTAGCTGCATCGCTCCCCGAGCAACTAACGGCACTTTAGGCTCAACAATTTGCAACTTAAACGGAGCTTCTTCGGTTACAACAACGGCTAGTTTTGGCACGGTATGCGTCCAAAAAATAGTTTGGTTGTCTCCATGCACCAATTCAACTCGCTGCCGATATCGACCTACGAGTGATTGATTAGGATCCGTAAACCGACCATTCAATGTGGCCAGCACACCGCCGATCGGAGCATCGGCTGCTGCTTCAAAGATCATTGGAGCCGAATTGTGCGCAGCCGCGATGGCTGGCTGGTTGCAAGTAACTCCCGCTGGTAAATTTTCTGCCGCCACCGTCACATCGCCGCTAATATCTTGACGATCGACTCCGATTCGCGTGGCAAACCGGTTCCCACGGGCTACGACAATGGTTTGCCGATCTTGTGAGAACTGCTGAACCTTGGGAATGTTTACCGTCATTGACGGCAAAATTGACGAAAATTCAACGCGATACGTCGATGTCGGGCCACCGCGACCAAGTTGATCACGAACTTGCAACTTATAGTCACCATCAGCCGGCACCGTGAAGCGCAAATAACTATCAGGACCATTCGAATCATCATTAACAGCTAAATGTTTGTTTTCACCATTTTTGTCCGTTCGTCTTGATCAAGTGTCATAGAA
>CAZIGP010000336.1:0-5752 GCA_964538425.1 uncultured Pirellulales bacterium
GTGGCGCGCAAAAGTTCACGGCATTCCGGTGTTTTATTATTGCCCACCACAAATTTGGGCCTGGGGAAGTTGGCGAATCAAAAAAATGCGCCGCTATGTCGATCATGTCCTGGCAGCCTTGCCGTTTGAAGCAAAATGGTTCACCGAACAAGGCTGTCGCTCGACCTTCGTCGGGCATCCCTTCTTCGATGAAGTGCGGCGCGAACAGCTTGACACAAAGTTCATCGAAACCGTCAAGGCCAAGCCCGGTCGATTGGTGACCATTCTTCCCGGCTCACGGACACAAGAAGTATTACACAACCTCAAGTGGTTTTTAAAAGCTGCTGCCGCAGTGAAAGAGCAAATTCCCGATGCCCGCTTTGCCGTGGCCGCGTTCAAGCCACATCAGGCCCAAATGGCCCGCGAGTTGATCGCCCAATCCAATTTGCCGGTGGATGTCTATGTGCGCAAAACACCTGAACTAATTCACTTGGCCGAATGCTGCATGGCATGCTCCGGCTCGGTTTCGCTGGAACTTCTGTATCACACCAAGCCAACGGTCGTGCTTTACTGGATCAGCCCTTTTGCGTATCGCGTGCAGAAATTCTTTCGCAGGGTGAAGTACATTACGCTGGTAAATTTGCTAACGGCCGACGAACTGTTCCCCGAGGATACCACGCCTTACGACCCGAGCGACGCAAATGCCCACCGCGTTTTGTTCCCAGAATATCTCACGTTCGAAGACAAATCACAGCAAATTGCTTCCCATGTCGTCGGCTGGCTAAAAGACCCTGAAAGCCGCACGAAGCGGATCGCTGAACTGGCCAAGTTGAAATCCGAAGTCGGCCACGGCGGAGCATCACGCGTCGCCGCAGAGTTGATCCTCAAAGAAACTGCCGAGCATGGCCGAATCAAACCGCCAAAGCCGCATTTTATGCCTGGCATGGTCGTGCAAAGCAGCGGCGGGGCAGATTCGATTTACGCCTCGCTGCTCGCCGCGGACAATACCACTGCTCCTCGGGCTGCTGCTTAACGCAGTCCTGCGAGTTTGCCTCCTTTTCTTTAGAGTGGCGTTGTCACCCCGGCGGAACTAAAATTTCCGCATGTCCATCAGTCATCTTCTGCAAGCTTGGCTTCGTCAAACCGCGCAGCAAAAAGCACGCGAGGCGGCGGTTGAAGCAATTCGCCAAAGCACTACCAAGCAGTCGCAACAAGATAAAACGTTTGAAACATCCGCTGGCGTACCACCGGCCGACTTGCCACCGTGCCATGTCGGGGTAATCTTTGCCCTCGGCATCGAAGCCGGTCCGTTCGAAGATCGTTTGTCGGGAAAGATCAAAATTCGAGGCCACAAGTTTGTAGCCCGGCAAGGCGGATTGAAAGGCCGAAGCATCGTGGTCGCGCATTCCGACATCGGCCGTGAAAACGCCGCGCGGGCTGCCGAAACGCTGATCGCCGGCCACAAACCAAAGTGGATTATCTCCGCAGGCTTGGCCGGCGGATTGCAGCCCCAATTAAAACGCGGCGACATTTTAATGGCCGACTCCATCGTCGATGAATCCGGCCAGCGATTGGCGATCGATCTCAACATTTCAACCGACCAGCTCGCCGCAACTCCAGGCTTGCATGTGGGCTCGCTGCTCACCGCCGATCACGTTGTTTTTAAAGCTGATAAAAAACGCGAACTAGGCGAGCGCCACGGCGCATTGGCCGTCGACATGGAAACCTTCGGCGTCGCAGAACTGTGCCGTCAAGAGAAACAACGGTTCCTTTCGATCCGTGTCATTAGCGATGCTGTCGATGAACAACTCCCTGCGGAAGTGGAACAGTTAGTGAAAAAAAAGGGAACCGCCCGCAAGATCGGCGCAGCGGCCGGATCGATCGTGCGACGCCCGTCGATGGTGAAAGATTTATGGCACTTCCGCGAAGCCGCCATGCAATGCTCCCAGCGGTTGGCAAAATTTCTGGAAGGCGTGATTGAACAACTGATCGTGGAATAAACTCGTTACGCTTTCTGGCGGCTCAACAAGAATTCAAATAGCGTAGCATCTCACCCGCTGCCAGGTATCCGCTGCGAACCGCTCCCTCCATCGTCGCCGGCCAGCCGGTGGCAGTCCAATCGCCTGCCAGGAACAAATTAGGCACACTCGTCGGCTGGGCAGGTCGAAGTCGGTCGGCGCCAGGCATCACCGAAAACACCGCGTGTTGATCGGTGATCATGCGCGATTGCAGCAGCTTGGCTTCCATCGTGACAGGCCAAAGCTGCATTAGTTCACTCAGCACTTCGGCCACAACTTCCTCGCGCAAGCGGCTGGCCAAGTCTCGCGAAGCGCTGATCACAACTTGATAATGATGTCCCTCGGGCGCGGCACCTCGATAAAACATCCACTGGCTCGTACGGCCTGGTAATACTGCGTGCGGCAGGTTAGTGATTGCACGGTCAAACCAAAAATGCACGGCCGTAATCGGCGCCGATTCAATTTGTTGAATTCCATGCAGCTCCGGCAATGCCGCCCGCAAAGGTTCGCCAAGTAGTTCTTCGATTCGTCGCCAAGGCACTGCCACAATCACCGCGTCAAACACTTGCCGTTGGCCGGAGGCAAATTCCAGTTCTCTCACACCAGTCGCATCACCATGG
The DNA here is from genome assembly GCA_964538425.1 of uncultured Pirellulales bacterium. GTDB lineage: Bacteria > Planctomycetota > Planctomycetia > Pirellulales > JADZDJ01 > JADZDJ01. The sequence continues at coordinate 2,618 of CAZIGP010000336.1, forward strand.
AGTAATTTCACGCCGCGTTCTCGTCGGATAGCGACATCATGCTTACTCAACCACTGTTCTAAATGTTGCCCATAAAGTTCACCTAGCGGCACCGTGGGAACAATCATTTCGTAAGCATGCCGATTTCCCAAAAACGCTTCCACAAACACCTTTCGTACCGGCGGCACGGCAACTCGGTCGAGCGTTTCACTCAGCGCGCTGACGATAACCGGCGTCCAAAAAAGTTCGATGGCCCGCGAAGTTTGGCCATGCTCAAGCAGCCACTTCACAATCGTAGGCCCTTGGGAATCATCACTCGTCGATGTTTTTTTCAATCGCTGCATCGCGCGGATAATGTTCAAGCGCTCGCCCAACGAGAGGTAGCTCAACTTTAACAGCGACGGTAACAAATGCAGTGGAGCCGGTAGCCAACGGCTTGCCCTCATGTCGCAGCGTTGGCCATCGGGGCCAAAGAAGTGCAGCGTATCGTAACGGCGAACGAACCTGTCCAGCCCAGTGCGTCGGCAGAAGTCGATCCACTTCGTACAACAGCCGAGGCTCACATGCTGGCAATGGTCAATAAATACTTCGGTGGCAGAGTCTCGAAACGATCCCGCCCGCCCGCCAAGCTGCCGCCGCGATTCAAACAGCTCGACCTGCATCCCTCGCCCAGACAACTCCACCGCAGCGGCCAGCCCTGCCAAACCGCCACCAACAATCGCGATGCGTTTCGAGTTACTCATGAAGCAAATGACGATGCAGATAAATTATCGCGGAGGATTCCCGTTTTTTGCCTGGGCTAAAAATAATGCCTTCGCTGCAATTTGCACTTTTTCCCAGCGCGATAGACAAACGCGTTGGCTAAACACCGCCGCTGGCTGTTGTTTGATTTTTTCTAGTAGCATGCCATAAGTGCTTGCCATGGCCCGAAAGGCCCGGCGACCGTCAAGTTCCAAGAGCGGCTCCAGTTCCGCGGCCGCGGCAAAGTACTGCTCAGCGCGGGCAATTTCAAATTTCATCAAGTCATCCAATGCGTTGCTTACTTCACCACAACGTAATTGATCGAACGTATAACCGAAACGCCGCAAATCTTCTTGCGGCAAATAGCACCGGCCGTGGTCGGCATCTTCTTTCAAATCTCGCAAAATATTCGTTAATTGAAATGCAATCCCGCAGCGGCGGGCAAGTTCCAGCGCCTCCGGGCCACGAAATCCCCAAATGTGAATGCACGACAAACCAACCACGGATGCCACTCGATAACAATATTGTTCTAGATCAGTGAAAGTCTCGTACTTTGTCCCCACCAGATCCATTTCCACCCCATCAATGGCCGCCGTCAGATATTCGATCGGAATCGCGTAGCGGTTCACCGTGTCGGCCAACGCCGGCAAAATCGGATTCGTCGCCGCCTGAAAAGCTCCCGTAGAAATTTCGCTCTTCAAGCGATTGAGTTCGGCCGTTCGTTCTTCATGCGGCCGCTTTTCATCGTCGGCCAAATCATCGACATGCCGCAGAAAAGCATACAGCGCACACATTGCTCGCCGTTTCTCACTGGGCAGTAGCAAAAACGAAAAGTAGAAGTTCGATGCCGCGCGCCGCGCAAGCCGCTGGCAAATCGCATAACTGGCATCGAGATCATTCACCGCTCTTCTCCTAGATCCTTACCAAATAACCGCGTGCTTTCCTTAACGCGGTGTTTGCCACCAAGCTCGCAATAGCAAGCCGAGTTTTGCAGCTTTACTGACGGTAGGTCGCGCTTGCCAAACATTGTAGTTAATTCGTCGAATCGCACGCGAAATCGCCAAACCGCCATCGATAAACAACCGCACATCCACTCGCAACTTCGGCGGCATCATCGCCACCAGCGGCTGGCCCTTTTGCAAACATGTTTCCGCCCGATCGACTTCATACTTCAATAACTCATGAAACTGCGGATTGAATTCCCGTCGGGCGAACATCGCTTCGTCGTAACCAAAACGGCGGCAACTTTCCTGCGGCAAATAAATTCGACCACGGTCGTAGTCGCGCGATACATCTTGCCAAAAATTAGCCAGTTGCAAGCCCGTGCAAATTGAGTCCGACAGCTTTCCACGCTCTTCATCGTGGCAGCGCCCTAAGTACAAAACTAACCGCCCAACAGGGTTCGCCGAATTGCAGCAGTATCTGAGCAATTCGTCAAACGTTTCGTAACGCGTCTGCACTTGATCTTGCCGAAACGCAATCAACAAATCGCGAAACGGTTCGATCGGAATCTCAAACTCGCGGATGGTTTGTTCCAGTGCCACAAACACCGGATGCACCGTGATGCCGCGATAGCAATCTTCCAACTGCGACTGCCACCAGTCGAGTAACTCCAAGCTTTGCTGGCCGCCGCTTGTTTCATCCGCCAAATCGTCGGACCAGCGGCAATAAGCATAAACGTGACAAAAATGGGGCCGTAATTCCGCCGGCAAAAGCCAACTGGCCACGGTAAAATTCTCGTAGTGCGATTCGGCTAGCCTGCGGCAATAAGCTTGCGCCTCAGCCACCGACGGGCGCGGCCGGCTTGCTCCAGGGCCGTAAATTGCCAATTCATCGAGAAACGCCGCTGCCATACAATTTTGCTCGCCTACCAGGAGTTAAGCCGGAACAGTATCATACGGTAAGAGTTACTAACGTGAAATCTGCCGTTTGCACCTTAGCGCTGAAAGCACGCTTTGCCTCGTGCGAAGCCGCAAGCGGCAGTGAGTGATTACGAATTCGCTGCATTTGCATGAAAATAATCCTTGCCAGCCCTCGCGGATTTTGTGCGGGCGTCAACATGGCGATCGAAACGCTCGAACGGTCGATCGACCTGTTCGGCACGCCCGTGTATGTCTACCACGAAATCGTGCATAACAAGTACGTCGTAGAACGCTTCCAAGGCAAAGGCGCTATTTTTGTCGACGATTTGCATGAAGTGCCCGAGGAAGGGCATTTGCTTTTCTCCGCACACGGCGTTTCGCCGGAGGTAAGAAATGTTGCCAAACAGCGACGGCTAAAAACGATCGACGCGACTTGCCCGCTGGTTACTAAGGTGCATCTTGAGGCCGTGCGATTCGCCAAGCAAGGTTACAAAATCGTTCTCATCGGCCACGAAGGGCACGATGAAGTCATCGGCACCATGGGCGAAGCGCC
>CAZIGP010000337.1:0-1048 GCA_964538425.1 uncultured Pirellulales bacterium
CGATCGAAGCCATCGACTGCAGCAACCCGAACGCCTGCCATAGGGTGTGACAAAGCGTCTCTGAGGATTGGCAGCGCACGGAGTTGCCCGGCAAGGACTCGTAGAGCCCACGCCTTTTGTTGCTCGAGATCCGGTAAGTACTGCTCTTCTTCAGAAACTTGAAATAAGTGCTGAAATACCCATTCGCACTGCGAGTCATCAAGTGGAAGTGTAGTTAGTTTTCGCAGTAGACGAATACGGGCTTCAATGCCAGGCCCTTGCCCGCCAAGCCGTTGCAATTGGGCGACGATTTTCTCTGCCGAATCCAGTCCGTAACCTGTCATGGTCAACCAATGCGTGCTCCACTTGCGTACTCGATCATCTGGATCGGTCGCGGCAAGACTCGTTACTTCGGCGCCGTTCAATTTTTCTTGAGACAGCAGACCGAGCAATACTCCCAATCGCACAACCGGTCTGGGATCTTTCAAAAACTCGCGGAGCTCGGACAAAGTACTCAACTCGCTGACAGCATTCCACATGGCGTAGAAAACCAACGGATCTTGTTCGCCTGCCATGCAATCGACAAGTTGTTTGACACTGCCGGAAGCTCCTGCCTGCCAGCTTGCTTGCACAACTTCGAAACGCACTCGCGGATCAGAATCATCGAGTAGCTTCACTAGCTGATTGCGAAGCTCGGAATTAAGCTGTCCCGTAGCAGATTTTTTTGGCGGCCGCTTCGCGGATAATTCGGATGGGCGAGGACCATTTCTCAGACGATGCGCTAAGACGCGAATTGCCTGGCGACGTAGATTATTTGAATTCGCCTTCGCCCAGTCGATAAACGCTTCGTTCGGCACGCAAGACATTCGGCCCAGCGCCCATAGCGTCCAGGTTTCTTGTTGGGCAGTAAGGCGTCCTGTTTCGAGCTGAGCAATCAGCGTTGGCACAACAGATTCTCCCCGACGTACCAACTCGTCCTGAGCAGCCACCCGCCTAGCTGGAAGGAGTGAAGTCAGGCCGATCAGCAGATCTTCAGTGTGCCCATCGGTCATGGTGAAGCTGATCGGTA
>CAZIGP010000337.1:1058-5721 GCA_964538425.1 uncultured Pirellulales bacterium
TATGAAGAGTAAGATCGTGCCATGCAGACGATTCCTTCAATAACGGAGAACCGTCGTGCCAAATACGATAAACACGTCCTTCATTGGTGAGTTGATCGTTGCTCCACGTTGCTGCGTAGGTCCGTCCCCAACTGCAAACCCAAAGGGCACCGTCTGAACCAAACTCAAAATCGGTAACGCGGAATAGTGCTTTTTGAGGTCCCGCTGAAGCAAATGTCTCAAGTGGTTTACCGCCTGTTGCAGAAACCATTCGCGTCCCTTCCCACTGTGGCCTAAGCGTAAGAATTGTTCCGTTAAGCCAATCGCCAATAAACCACACATCGCGCCATTGGTTAGGAAACTGCTGCGAATCGCCAAACGCTACGCCGACTCCAGAGCCTTCCCAACAAGGCCCGCTAGACGCAGCGCTGGGCAAGTGCGAGTCATCAGCCCAGTTGTAGCTCCACGGGTGATGATGCCCAAAATGCGCTCCGTAAAAGGGGGAGATTATTTTATCGCCCCCGCTGGGATCGTTGTCGGTCCCTAACCAATCGAAATTTTTGTCATAGGCAATGTCCCACGGATTCCGTAGTCCTCGGCAAAAAATTTCCAAACAGTTTCCATCGGAATCACAGCGCAGAACACCTCCCTCGGTGTGAGGATCGGTCGGCGTTTCAAATCTTGCACGGTAGATTGGAGTTGAATTTCCGTGCGAGCAGATTGTGCTACTAGGGATCACATCGAAAACCCCGCCTTGCCAACTCCACTCGAGACGGAACCGTGGTTGTGATTGGTTGGTTGACAACTCCACAGTAATAGGAGCTTGCTCACCTTTGGCTAAATGGACTACACTTGTTGGCTGATGGCTTAGCGAATCAAAAACCACCTTATCGGCAACGATGATGCGAATACCAGCCACAGAGTCCGCGCGAAATGCAACATCGCCTGAGGCGGAACTCAAAAGAGTTCCAGTCCATCGGGCCGACCAACTCGCTCCATAGTTTTCAGGCCAGTTGCCATCATGGCTCAGTGCGTCGAGACGTGACTCGCCTTGTGTTCGCGTAAAATCGCTGTTTCCAAACCACTCGCCAATCAGCGACGAAGGCCGCTTTAAGGCTTGTGCGCTAGCTCGACTAAATACGGCGTGCGGCTGCACGTCGGGAGCGGCCGATTGAACGTGCATCAAATCACGAAATGGCCGCGGCGCATCTGGTTGACAGGGTGTGTCTCCTTTACTCATGTAGAGCTTGCCGTCAGGACCCCAATTAAGTCCGTGTAGTCCATGCTCAAGCGTTCCCAAGCCGGTAAAAATAACCTCGTATTCGTCGGCTTGATCGTCACCATCCAAATCTCGCACCACGGTCAAATCGGGCGCGTTGGCAACCCACAAGTCACGCCCCTTCCATGCCAAGCTTTGAATGCAATTGAAGCCTGTAGCAAACGTTACTTGCTCATCAGCAACGCCGTCGGAGTTTGAATCAACCAACAACCAGACGCTATCTGGCGGCGTTGTTCGTGTAGGCATGCGAAACTGTGGCCCGCCACCAACATACGCTCGGCCACGCAGGTCGAATGCGATCGCGGCAGGGTTGCGAACGAGGGGTTCTTTTGCGAATACGCTTACCTTGAAATCTGACGGTACTTGCGGAAGGGCATTGGGATCAACATCGCTGATGTCGAAACTTTGAGCGGGCACTTGCTGTAAAAATGGCACGTATAGAGTGCCAACCATAAGCAAAGTAAACCAGACAACTCGATGCCATCTCATAAATAAATCTCTCCGACAACAAGCAATAGATTGGTCTTTAGATCTGGTCTTTTTCGGAAAAATTTAGCCTATCTGATGCGCAACGATGTTTTCATATGGCAGTAGTTGCTTTTAGATTAACGACAGACTCGTTGCTTGCCGTGGCGGATGATCGAAGCGAGTCAGCGGTCTCGGCAGCAGATGTTTGATCGACGTTTTTAGGAATCCACCAGACAACGATAATTCCCAAGGCGTAAAGCAGCGCACAAAACGCACCAATATCAGGATAGTTGCCGCCAAAGTAAGAAAACAACACACCGGCTCCCAGGACTCCGAATGCGGTTACAAAGCGACCCGAGTTGTATGCTAGGCCACAACCCGCCGAGCGAACGGCCGTGGGGAATAGTTCGGGCAAATAAAGGGGTAGCCAGCCAAAGAACAACGTCGAAACGAAGCCCTGGGTGAACACGATAGGCAAGAACGATTCTTCCAGCGGGGCGCTGAAACGAAACATAACGAATGTAAGTGTCGCTGCTCCAACACTGATCAAGAAATATGAGGCGCGACGGCCCAACACGCTTGCAAGCTGAGCTCCAAAGAAGCTGCCAAGTGCGGAGCCGAATGCCCACCAGCCCTGCACCACTGCTTTGTATTCAGGCTGCGTTGTCCCGGCGACCATATCAGCCCACGGCATCATCCACTTGCTGCCGGCCCATGCTCCAACCATCGGCACCGCGCTAACTGCGATGCTAAGCAGCGTAATTCGCAGGAGACTTGGCTGGAAAAGTGCTCGAACCGGCGTTTTAGTGCGACTGCTATTTTTCCTGGTTGCTAGCCAGATTGGCGATTCGGGTAACGCTAAAAGCACGAAGATTCCTAGCAGCATTGGCGCACAACTGAAGAGGAAAACCCAGCGCCACGAATCAGGAGTAATGGGCCAATATCGGGCTAATTGCGATAGCAGCAGAATGCCGACGGCAATTCCAGCGCCGGTAACTCCAGAGACAAAAGGGCGCGACGCGCGTGGCCAACACTCGTTGACGAGGGCTATTCCATTTGGCCACATTCCACCGACACCAATTCCAACCAAAAAACGCAACGCCAGCATTTGCTCCTGAGATTGCACGAAAGCCCCTAGCCCAGCAAAAGCGGAGTAAAATAGGATGCTGATGCCTGTTGCTCGCGTACGGCCGATTCGGTCTCCCAGGCTACCGAGCACGATGCCACCAATGGCGGCGCCCAGCATCAGCGCGGCAGTGAAGCGAGCAAACCAGTCTCCACCGAGGGTTGAGTTATAGCCCTCGCCTAACAAGCTCTTAGAAACCGACAACGAGGCAACCGGCATCAATCCCAACTCCACGCCGTCAAACACAAGTCCCAAAAACGCGGCCAGCAAAATTGCCACGCGCACCTTATACGAAAGTGGCTCGGGCTGGATCATTATTTTTCAATCTCCACTTCGTATAACTGCGCATGTCCCGTGCGGTCAGAAGTAAATACCACTCGCCGCCCATCCGGTGAAAAATGTGGATGCGGGTGGGTATGCTGTGGGGCATGCACCCTTACTGGACCATCATCGTAGGGACAGTGCCCCACGCCCCAATGGTCTCCTTTGTTTGAAGATTGGCTAGCACACAAAAAATGTGGTTTGCCGAGACCATCGTTGGGATCAAATATAAACAAGCCTTGATCCGGAAACGTCGTGTCGCAAACCATTCGACTACCGTCGCGAGAGATCATCGCATGCCAAGCATTGAACTCACACACACGGCGGATCGCACCAGTGTCCACATCGACACCAATCATTCCACGCGGCCAATCGACGGTCAACAATTCGCGCCGAAGCGGATGCCAAACTTCGTGAACAATCCATTGCTTACTCTCTGGATCACGTACGTACGCCAAACGATTTTCCGAGCCATCTCTGTTTACGACCCACATTCGCTCACTAAACGATCTGGCATAGCGCAGTAGATTTGCATCTCGTGGGTGAAACTGAGGATGGCCAATATTTGCCGCCTCGACGACAACTTTATGTTCTCCCGAACTTGTATCAATAATTTGGAGTTGTGCCATCTCCGCGACACGAATCGGGACAGCCCAAAAACGATCGTTGTGGCTTAACGTAGTGGTACCCATGGCGTCACCAACCGAACCTGGCGCAAGAATCGACGCGTTGCCAAAGTTCGCCAAGCATTCTTCCTGTAGTGTATCAGTACTGACACGCCAAGCACCACTTCCTGCAGTAAAGTAAGCAAATCGACCGTCGTGCGACGGGTGGATTGACCACTCATTTAAGTCCTCGCGGTCAGTTAACTGGATCAACTGTCCCGTGGTAACTTCCTCTGCAAACAATTGCGGTAATCCTGTGCGATGAGAAACAAAAAACAACCACTGCATCGCATCATCCCAGGCGGGAACGTAGTAAAACGGGTGGTGGTGGACGCTCGGAAATTCTGTAAGCTGCCGAATACACGCACCATTACGCTGATCGCTCAGCAACCGCTTTTCCGTCGGAAATACTTTTCCTTTTCCCATTGCCAACTTTCTCACGTTAATGAATGCAACGAATTCCAAGTTGCTCTAGCCCGCGACGAAGTTCTGCGACGCTTTCTTCTGCAAGCGGCCGAACGGGGCGACGAAAATGCGGACTGCTGAATTTTCCCATCAACCAGCGAGCTACCTTCATGCGCTGATGAGCGGCACATCCTGGCTCACCAAAGTTGTAGATTAGCCGTGCTAGCGGCGCAACCTTTTGTTGGGCTTCTTTGGCCAGCGCAAGATCACCGCTAAGCGCGGCATGGACGATCTGAATCATCAGCTCAGGCGCAAAACCGGCAAACCCAATTAGCGCCCCGTCGCATCCCTCGATAAGACTCGGCAACAAAAACTCGTCGTGACAGGTAACGATCGTGAGATGCGGCGCGGCAGCCTTGA
>CAZIGP010000338.1:0-5714 GCA_964538425.1 uncultured Pirellulales bacterium
CGTTGACACTCACGATGCCCGAGGTCATGATCATCGAGAGCCGCAAACTTTTGCTGGCATATGTCGCCATGCTAGTGCTCACCGAAGGAACGCGGGGAATGCCCGGGGCAATTCTGCGCGCTGAAGAAATAGCGGCTTCGAATCCTAAAAAATATGTGCTGCTTCATCAGTTTCAAAATCCTGCTAATCCCGCGATCCATGAACAAACGACGGGACCGGAAATATGGGATGACACCGAAGGAGCGATTGACATTCTCGTCTCCGGCGTTGGCACCGGCGGCACAATTACCGGAGTCTCACGATATATCAAGCACACAAAGAACAAGCCGATCAAGTCGGTAGCTGTGGAGCCGTCGGCCAGTCCAGTGCTGACACAGCAGCGTGCTGGTTTACCACTAAAGCCAGGGCCTCACAAAATCCAAGGAATCGGGGCAGGCTTCGTCCCTGCAATTCTGGATCTTTCGTTGGTGGATGAGATTGAACAAGTCACGAATGAAGAGGCCATTAAATATGCGCGACGTCTAGCAGTGGAAGAGGGCATTTTGGCAGGTTTCTCCTGTGGTGCCGCGGTGGCTGCTGCGGTCCGCGTGGCCAAGCGCCCGGAGAATGCCAGAAAGATCATTGTGGTCGTGCTGCCTGATTCCGGCGAGCGTTATCTCAGTTCCACTTTGTTTGAAGGCGTCTTTGATGCAGAAGGACGTGCGCGATGAAAACGATTTCATTGAACCATGATGCTCCTACGACTTTTAAAGCCGATTGGGGAATTAGTGCCGTCGTCGCCGAATTGCGCAAATTGCGAGACAAATCGCTCGCGGCTCGTCAACGAATTGGCAATCCGGTTAAGCTGCCCTCTCGAACTGCGCTCGCTACGATTATTGAAGGTTTGAGTTCTGCATTATTCCCGCATCGCTTAGCGTCTCATGTGCTCGTCGATGAAAGCATTGATTACTTTGTAGGGCATACTCTCAACTCAACGCTTCGCGAGCTCACGGAGCAAATTGTTCGCGAGCTATTATTTATCTCCAGTGAAGACGTCGCTGGCGATCAGCTCCGAAGTCGCGCCGTCGATATCGTTCGTGAATTCGCAGGCTGCTTGCCAAACATTCGAGCACAATTAGAAACTGATATCCACGCGGCTTATGAAGGAGATCCTGCCGCCAAAAGTATCGACGAGGTGCTTGTCTGCTACCCAGGAATTACGGCAATCATGTATCATCGTTTGGCACACGTCCTACATCGATTGAGCGCACCGCTGGTAGCGCGAATTATCGCAGAGATAGCGCATTCAATGACCGGAATCGACATTCACCCAGGAGCACAAATTGGCAGCAGCTTCTTTATCGATCATGGAACGGGAGTTGTCATCGGAGAAACGGCCATTATTGGCGAACGTGTCCGCTTGTTTCATGGCGTGACTTTGGGTGCAAAACGATTTCCCGTAGATGAGAACGGCGTTCCAATTAAAGGCAATGCTCGTCACCCAATTGTCGAAGACGATGTGGTAATTTACGCGGGCGCATCAATTCTTGGCCGAGTGACAATCGGCCGCGGATCTGTCATTGGCGGCAACGTCTGGCTGACCAGTAGCGTGCCTGCGAATAGTAATGTTTCGCAAGCCAAAACTCGTAGCGAGTTGTTTCATCACGGGGCGGGCATTTAAACAGTCTCAGCCACGTCTTCAGCAAGCATGCCCTTTAGAACGCAATGTGACAGAAACAGCTCGTTACATTAGAGATTTACTAGCGTACGATCTTTTCGAAATTCCGCATCGGTATCGAGCGGCGTTACCGATGTATCGATCGCGGCAGAATTTTCAACACCACTCGTTGTCGAGCGAAGGTCACGAAGAATTGTTGCGATCAGCGCAGTCCATCCGGTTTGATGGTTGGCGCCAATGCCACGTCCCGTATCTCCATGAAAGTATTCGTAAAAAAGTGGGAAACCGCGCCAGTGCGGATCGCTCGCATATCGCGCATCATCTCCATGGCAAGCACGACGGCCTGAAGCATCCTGTAGGAACAGTTTCGCCAGACGCCGTCGCAATTCTTGCGACACTTCGAAGAGATTCATATAGCGCCCCGATCCCGTAGGGCACTCGACTCGCACGTAATCGCCATAGAAATGGTGATATCGTTCAAGCGCCTCGATCACCAGATAATTTACCGGAAACCAGATCGGCCCGCGCCAATTGGAGTTGCCACCGAACAAACCGGTCGTCGATTCGCCGGGCGTGTAGTCGACGCGATGTTCTTGGCCGTCGGCCCAAAGCATGAAGGGATGCTCACAGTGAAATCGCGATAACGCACGAATGCCGTTCGGCGCCAGAAACTCACTTTCGTCAAGCAGGTAGCGCAGCACGCGCTCAAGACGCTCGCGCGATGGAATCGCCAGCAGTCGATGGCCCGTGTTAGGTTTATCGTGTGGGTGGATTTTTTCATCGTGATGAGCTCGATCGCAGTAGGCGATATGTCGTCCCAGGTCAGGACGATATTTGAGGAACCACTCCATGCGTTTGCGAAAACCAGGCAATCGATCGATGTCGGATTGTTCCAGCACTTCGACGGCAAACAGCGGAATAATTCCCACGATGGAACGAATCCCGAGCGGCGCAACCGTGTCGTCCATCTTAAGCTGGTCGTAGTAAAACCCGTCGTCTTCATGCCACAAGCCCATGCCACCAAGCGTGTTCATCGCATCAGCGATATGGACAAAGTGCTCGAAGAACTTTGAGGCAATATCTTCGTAGGTATCATCGTACTGAGCCAGTTCCATCGCCATGGCAAGCATGGTCGAAGCGTAGAACGCCATCCACGCGGTACCATCAGCTTGTTCGAGACGGCCACCGCCGGGCAGCGGCTTCGAGCGATCGAAGACGCCAATGTTGTCGAGTCCAAGAAACCCGCCCGCAAACAAATGATTTCCAGCAACGTCTTTGCGATTCACCCACCAAGTGAAGTTTAACAATAGTTTGGTGAATACTCGCTTGAGAAACGCCACGTCGCGCTCGCCGCGCGGCGCCGTCATCTTATATACACGCCAACACGCCCACGCATGAACGGGCGGATTAACATCCGAAAGCGCCCATTCATACGCCGGCATCTGCCCATTGGGATGGAGATACCACTCACGTAAGAAAAGTTCTAACTGCCCCTTGGCAAATTCAGGGTCGACGGTCGCCATCGGGATCATGTGAAAAGCTAAATCCCAGGCAGCATACCAAGGGTACTCCCACTTGTCGGGCATCGAAATCACGTCGCGATTGTACAAGTGAGGCCAATCGTGGTTGCGACCGACAAGGCGTGCTGCGGGCGGCGTCGGTTCGTTGGCATCCCCCGCAAGCCAATCTTTAACGATGTAGTGGTAAAATTGCTTGCTCCACAAAAGTCCGGCGTAAGCCTGTCGGGCGACATTTGCCGCGTCTTCGCCGCATTTAGTAGGAATACTGTCAGCATAAAACGCATTAGCCTCAGTCATGCGCGCCGCGAAAATTGTGTCGAAGTTTTCGAACGGTGCGCTGGTTACTTCATCAACTGCCGTGAGGCGAAGCCGCACAACGCTCTCGGCGCCCGCTGGTACCGTCAACCGAAAGACCGCTGCCGCCTTGGTTCCGAATCGACGAGGATTGACGGCATCGACAGCGCCGTGAATGACATAGTCGTGAAACGCGTCTTTGACATAGCGCCGGCCATCTTCGAAACCAAAAGCGCGCCGAGCATTGGTTTCATTATCGGTAAAAATGAGTTCGGTTTTGCCCTCCGCCGCAGCTCGATCAATATCCAACCGAAATTCGCCCAGCGTGACATGCCGGGCAATAATAGCGGCATCGCCTGCAGCTTCCATTCGCGGTTTGACCTCGCAACCTTCATGCGTGCACCCCCAAATCCAAGCATTGCGAAACCACAGCGTTGGAAGAATGTGGATCGTCGCAGCTTCCGGCCCGCGATTGGCAACGGTGATGCGGATCAACATGTCGTCGGGCGACGCCTTGGTATACTCAGTAAAAACGTCGAAGTAACGATTCTCATCAAAAGCCCCGGTATCGACGAGCTCGAATTCCGGATCGTTTTTGCCGCGCCGGCGGTTTTCCTCGACAAGTCGCGTGTAAGGAAACTCACTTTGGGGATACTTATACAGCGCCTTCATATAAGAGTGAGTCGGCGTCGAATCCAGATAGTAGTAGCACTCCTTCACATCTTCGCCGTGGTTTCCCTCAAGACCGGAAAGGCCGAACAGCCGTTCTTTCAAAATCGGATCGCGTCCATTCCATAGCGCAACCGAGAAACAAAGCCGGCACTCACGATCGCAAATCCCAAACAAACCATCTTCACCCCACCGGTAGGCGCGACTCCGCGCCTGATCGTGGGACAAATAATTCCAAGCGTCGCCGTTCTCAGAATAATCCTCACGCACCGTGCCCCATTGCCGTTCGGACAAATACGGACCCCACCGCTGCCAGTTCTTCTGGCGTTTCGCGACTTCTTTCAGCCGACGGGCTTCTTCTGAAGTTGAGTTCATGGTCATCGTGCGTCGTCACCAGTTGGTAAATGAATCCACTCGATCCGATCCGAATTACTGCTCTTCGTAATGCCAGGTTAAACCGCCATCAATAAAATACGTCGCGCCCGTGATATAATCTGCGTCGGCCGACGCCAAAAATGCCGCCAGCCCTGCGACATCTTCCGGTTTGCCGAGCCGTCCGAGCGGAATTTGCCGAATCAGCGCATTAAGCTGCTGTGGGTTGTTTAGCAAGTTGGTGTTGATCGGCGTGGCAATCGCACCCGGCGCAATCGCATTCACCGTAATTCCTAGCGGCCCAAGCTCTACGGCCAAATTGCGTGTGAGCATGCGGATTCCACCTTTACTTGCGCAATAGGAAGCAAAGCCAGGAAACGGCAGGTCTTCGTGAACCGAGCTAATGTTCACAATTTTGCCAGGCTGTTTCACCTGCCGCAGATGTTGAACCACGGCCTGTGTGGCAAAAAACACCCCTTTGAGGTTGACGTCTAACACGTCGTCGTAATCTTTTTCGGTAGCTTCCCAAAACGGCGCCTTCTTTTCGATTCCCGCATTGTTCACCAAAATATTCAACTTCTCGAATCGCTCAATCGTCGCCTCAACCATGGCGCGAGTTTCCGCGACACTCGCCATGTTCGCCTTGATGACGATGCCACGGCGGCCATAAGCCTCAACTTGTGCCAACACTTCTTTCGCGGCGGCTTCGTCACGGGTGTAATTAATCGCGACGTCCGCTCCTTCTTGTGCCAGGCGCAACGCGATTGCTCGGCCAATACCGCGGCTACTTCCGGTGACTAGTGCCACACTACCTGTTAAACGTTGTTCGATCATGGCTATATTCCTCTGCAGCTAAACTAACATACCTCGTTCTGCATCAAGGACGATTGAGCGGGTACGATTGTGACAGTCCTTAATTCCTGTGGATTCTGGCTCTGAAAACCAGGAATCAGCAAAAATCGCAAAAAACTTTTGTCCATTGTCACAATTCCGACCATCGGAACGTCCTTGATAACAGAGCGACGTGAAAAGTCGCCACCATCTGCCCAAGTGGACAATTTAGGAGAAAATCTCATGAATCGCAAAATTTTGCTTCCGCTTCTTACCCTCATTGTTGCCCTCATCGTTGGCAATCGTGCATTCACGGCTGCCCACTCCCACGAGGACGGCGAGAAAGTAAAAGTCATTTCCTCCCATGAGAT
>CAZIGP010000339.1:0-250 GCA_964538425.1 uncultured Pirellulales bacterium
TCCCCGCCGATGAGACCGAGCGGGCCAAGCACATCGCTTCCTTCGAGCGCTTTGCCGCCACGTTTCCGGATGCGTTCTACATCTCTGAACGTGGCCGCGTTTTCTTGGATAAGCCGAAAAATCAGAAGGAAAAAGGCCGACTGCTAAGCGCCGGTTACCACAGCATGATGGGCTATTTTCGCGACGACATTCCACTCTGCGAAATGATTCTAGACGACGAAAGCAAGCGCGAGCTGGACAGACTTTGGCA
>CAZIGP010000339.1:260-4671 GCA_964538425.1 uncultured Pirellulales bacterium
GAACTCGATTTCATTCCGCTTACTCCATTGCGCCAGCACGCCGGCTACATTTGGTACGAGCGAGCTGAATCATCCACACTGCGGCGCTGGGGAACCGAGTTTGACTCCTTCCGTTCCGAGGACAAAGACCTCACTTCGGAAGCGAAACTGAAGCAATTCGCCGATCTGTACGTCGACAAGGCGCGGGAAAGTTATCAACAAGACGGCGGCGATGAGATTGCCATCCAGGTGCTCGAAGATTTTTTTAAAATGGTCAATAAAAACTGTCGCTGGCTGGAACAGTCGCGACGGCTCGCCGAGCCGATCCATATCGATCAGCTTGTAAAATTTGCCGGGAAAGCTTACCGCCGGCCGCTAACCGAAGCGGAGCGGCAGAACATGGAGAGCTTTTACCATTCCCTTCGGTCCTCAGACGGCATGACGCACGAAGATGCCATTCGCGATACGTTTGTCAGCATCCTTATGTCTCCGAATTTTCTTTACCGTGTCGATCTTGTCCCGGCAGGATCCGGCCGGCACCCGCTGTCCGATTACGCACTCGCTAGCCGCCTCAGCTATTTTCTCTGGGCCAGCACCCCTGATACCGAACTGCTGAAACGCGCCGCCGCCGGCGATTTGCATGAGCCCGAGGTGCTGCTCGCGCAAACGCGGCGAATGCTCAAGAACGATCGCATTCGGGCGCTAGCCGTCGAGTTCGGCGGCAACTGGCTAGACTTCCGCCGCTTCGAAGAACACAACGCCGTGGATCGCAACCGCTTTCCAAGCTTCACGAATGAACTTCGGCAGGCAATGTTCGAAGAGCCGATTCAATTCTTTTTGCATCTGATTCGCGATGGATCGCCTGTGACCGATTTTGTGTATGGCGATTACACGTTCGTGAACTCCGTGCTGGCGAAACATTATGGCATTGAGGACATCAACGGTGATG
Organism: uncultured Pirellulales bacterium; assembly: GCA_964538425.1. Classification (GTDB taxonomy): domain Bacteria; phylum Planctomycetota; class Planctomycetia; order Pirellulales; family JADZDJ01; genus JADZDJ01. The sequence goes on from CAZIGP010000339.1 coordinate 1,189, forward strand.
CGAACACCTGGACGCGCATCGACAACGCGTCGAAATACAATCGCGGCGGACTGCTTCCGATGTCGGTTTTCATGACCCAGCATGCGCCGGGCCTGCGAACCAGCCCCGTGAAGCGCGGGTACTGGGTAGTGCGCCGCCTGCTGGGTGAAGTCATTCCTGCCCCGCCGCCGAACGTCCCGGCCCTTCCGCCCGATGAATCGAAGCTGGGTGAGCTTACGCTGCCGCAAATCCTGGCGCAACACCGTGAAAACAAAGCCTGCGCCAGTTGTCACGATCGGTTCGACGCCGTCGGCCTGGCCTTCGAAGGCTTCGGGCCCATCGGTGAATTCCGGACGCTGGACCTTGCGGGCCACGCGGTGCAAAACACGGCGAAGTTTCCTGATGGCAAGGAGGGAACGGCCATCGCCGGGCTGCAAACTCACATCCGCGAGCAACGCCAGCAGGATTTTATTGACAATTTGAGCAGAAAATTACTATCGTACGGCTTAGGACGTAGCTTGATCATTTCCGATGATGTTCTTATTGATCGAATGAAAGCAAATCTGGCGGCCAGCGATCATCGCTTCGCAAGTTTGATCGAAACCATCGTCACCAGTCCGCAGTTTTTAACCAAGCGCGGCCGCGAAGGCGTAGACCAAAATTAACATGCGCCATTTCGGCGCGGCCGCTTGCGACCGGTATTTGCGAAAACCCCTATAACCATTTTCACCCAACAAAATTTCCTATGAGCCAAACTCGTCGCTCCAGCAAATCTATCGGCAAACGCAAAATTTCTCGCCGTAGTTTGCTTCGTGGGGCCGGCGTGGCCATGGCGCTGCCGTGGTTGGAATCGATCCCCGTTTGGGGGAAAATTGCCGCGGCCGCCGGCACTGGTGAAGCGCCGTTTCCTAAACGGTTCGCGGCACTCTTCATGGCCTGCGGTGTAAACCCAAATCACTGGTGGGCCAAAGGCGCGGGCGAAGATATGGAACTCGGCAAAACACTCGAGCCTATCGCACAGTACAAGAAAAAACTGAATTTCATTCACGGCCTGTTCAATAAGAAAGCCACGGGCGTCGGCATTCATCCCGGCCAAACCGGAAACCTGCTTTCCGGTGCCGCGCTGCAAAAGGGTTCGGAACTCCGCGGCGGCATTACGATGGATCAGGTGCTAGCCAACCACATTGGCGAAGCCACGGTGCAACCTAGCTTGATTCTCGGCTGCGAACAGCCAACCACTGGCTATCACGAGACGAATTTCTCGATGGCCTACAGTTCGCACATTTCGTGGCAGAGCGCCACCTCGCCCGTGCCAATGGAAGTTTACCCATCGCTGGCCTTCGACAGTCTGTTCGATAACCGCGGCAATGCGCGCAACAAGAGCATTTTGGATCGTGTCAAGGAAGATGCCGACAGCCTGAGCCGCGAAGTGAGCCACAGCGACAAGGCCAAGCTCGAAGAATACCTTTCCTCGGTCCGCGAAGTCGAAAAACGCGTCCAAAAAATGCGCAAAGACCAGGACAAAGCCGTCCAACAAGCGATCGACAAATGCAAGCCGCTCTTCACCATGGACCGCCCCGCCAACGGCTTGCCGGAAGACATTCGCGAACATATGAAGCTCATGTGCGATATTCTTGCGATCGCTTTCCAAACCGATAAGACCCGCGTCGCCACGCTGCTGTTGTGCCGCGATATTTCCGGGCTATTTTATCCCTTTCTCGACGTGCGCACGGCGCATCATCTGTCGTCGCACGATGATCAGTCCGATGCCTACCTGCGCATTACGCAATATTACATTAGCCAAATGGCCTACCTGTGCAGCCGGCTGGAAGCCATGCCTGAAGGCGAGGGTACAGTGCTCGATAATTCCTGCATCATGTTCCTTTCAAATATGACCTCGGGCAGCAAGCACGATAACTCCAAGCTTCCCGTCGTCATGGCAGGCAGCCTTGGCGGCACGCTCGAGACTGGCCGCGTGTTGGATTACATCGACAAAGGTGATGAAAACCGCAAAATGTGCAGTTTATACCTCTCGCTCATGGATCGGATGGGTGTGAGGCTCGACAAATTCGGCGACGCTGATACGCGATTAGCGGACCTGTAATCTTAAATCGCACGTAATCTTAAATCGCACGGTTTTTACATTTCATGGTTTGCATCAAATGGCACCTCCATGAAAAACAAAGCCAAAAAGTGACTGCCTACCCATCAAGTTTCATTTTTCATTCGTGCTCAAACTTTTGAGCGCCGCGCGGTTCTACTTTTTAGGAGATTTTTCCTTCAATCGCTCTGCCCGCAGCCGATTTCCATATCTTTGTGGAGAACGATCGGCTTCGTAAAGTTTAATGGCTTCGGACAGTTTACCGAGTGATTCGTAACAGCGAGCTAAATTGTACCGAGCGCCGTTGGCCCAAAGATTATTCGAACGCGAATCCGAGGCTATTTTCTCAAGATATTGGCTGGCCGTTTGATAACCGTCTTCAACAAACCAAATTAACCCTAGCCAATAAGTGGCATCGTCGCTCATTTGCTGCATAGCATCGACAGTTTCTTGCGTTAACGGATGACCGGGAGCTAGTTCGAACCTTTCACGCAACATCCGGTTGATGTCGTCTAATTCTTGTTTGGTCGGCTTGGCGCGTAAGTAATAATATTTGGCGCCATGCTCCACGATTTCGCTTACTTCTGCGCCACTTTGCGCGGCGGCCGCTTCATTCGTGTCGGTGCCGCCATAAATGCCACGCAGATGCAATAAACGCCCAAGCCGAAGGGCCAACACTTTGCGTTGTCGACGGCGAAGTTCCTCTCGGCTTTCGGGACGTTGGTCTTGCTGAGAGTCTTGTTGCTGAGGGCGTTTTTCTTCGGGCATTACAGGAATGGTAAACGGCATTCGCTCCAATTGCATTTCCCGCAACATGGTCAAAGCAAGCGGCCTGTCGGTAGAGGTTTCGTCTTGCACTGCTACAAAAATTTTCTGGCGCTGGTCCGCGATTTCATAAGGCATGGTCCACAGACGAACATCTGCAACGTGCTTTATGCTTTTCAATTTGTCTGCTAACTGCGATGGAGTAGCAGCTAAAACAAGCCGATCTTTTCCCGTAAGATACGATTCGAGCAACTTCATTCGTCGTGAAAGGCTGCCGGGCGAAGCCTCCAATAAGGCGATACTTTTTTGCAAGTCGGCCGATTTGCGCGGATAAATGCGATCACCCGGAATATCCATCTGTCGCAGAACAGCATCATCTGTTGCAGCTTGATCTAAAGTGGCAATGCCTTTTCTACCAGGGCCTGGAATCGGCAGGCCGTACGTGTAATCAAACAGATAGATGTTTTCGCCGCTCACTAATCCTACGGCCCAAGGTCGTGGCTGCTCTGGATTGCGCGAATCAGGAACGGCCAGTAAGACAGTCTCTAACCCCGTTTGCCGCGCCAATAACATGAACACCCAGGCCCGACCGAGCGGTGTGCCGCGACCGAAATACAACGTTTCCAACGGCAAATGCA
>CAZIGP010000339.1:4681-5700 GCA_964538425.1 uncultured Pirellulales bacterium
AAAGGATATCACGACCTTCTCAGATCTCTTAAGAAGCGCTCTCAAGGAAGCCTTTAATGACCTAGAAGAAGACAAATTGTTTGAGGAACCAAACCTCATCTGCCATTTTTCTGCCGGTGTGGCGTCTTCCGATGGTTGAGGTTCAATCTGAATGTTTCGCACGACCCAATCGAAATACGCTTCTCCAACAGACAAGTCGTCTAACTTGGCTGGCTGAATGCTATTCGCAACATCGCGCATGAGAGCCACTTCGCGCAAGTAGGAACCGTCATAACCCAAATCAAACGATTCGCTCCCCAATCGAAGGATTTGTCGAGAACGACGAATCGGTTCGGGCAATCCTTCGAGGAGCGGGTCTCGCTGCCAGTCGATTGCCACAATCGCGGTATCCTCATCGACTTTCACGTCGCTTTTAGTGCCTTTGGTTTCGCGCACCATGCGAATCCATTGCCTCAATTGCTCAATAATTTGCTCAGAGGCTTTGTCTTCGTCTTCGAACCGTTCCGGCGCGTTTAACATCGAAACTGCGCTGCGCAGTACATCGGCGCGATATTGTGTCTGCACGCCACTGGTTTTGCCGTCGGTGCCGCCCTGCCGCGTCGATTGATAATCGCATCCCACAATCCAAGCAAACGATATAACTGCAATTAAAACGGCTACCGCCGAAGGTGGATTCTTTTTTTCACTCACGTTAATTTCTCCACCGTTTCACGAATACGCAAAATCCGTTCGATCAAAGCGGCAAACTGATCGAGCGGAACCATGTTTGGGCCATCGCTCGGAGATTTATCGGGATCGGGATGCGTTTCGAAGAACAAGCCGTCGATGCCAATTGCCGTTGCGGCTCGCGCAAGCGGTTCAACCATCGCCCGATTACCCCCCGTAGCGCTGCCTAAACCTCCCGGTTCCTGAACACTGTGGGTAGCATCGAACACAACAGGCACACCTAGCGATTGCATTTGCGGAATCGCTCGCATGTCGTTTACCAATCGACCGTAGCCGAAAAAAGTACCGCGCTC
>CAZIGP010000340.1:0-5674 GCA_964538425.1 uncultured Pirellulales bacterium
CTCCCACTCCAACATAACTGCCATTTGGTTCGATTGAAAATGAGTAGTTGGCCAATAAAATTTGAGGATTGCCGGCACCACGTTCTACCGATCGCAATTCCGCGCGGTAACGCTCACTCACTTGTTGTAGGCTACGATAATTTTGCGATTCTAGTTCCGAAGGTAGCCAACCTTCGGGTAAAGGTTTGTCGATTAAGCCAGAAGTATCCCATGAAAGTTGCTGTTGTTCATAACGTCTAGGGAGTAAAAAATAATTCTTTTGCGCGGTAATGCCAAGTAAATGCACTTGCGGCGCAGCCGGTCGTTGGCCAGCAGAAAGAATCAAGGGGGCTGCGATCTGCAGTTTAAAGGCATTTGTTAAAGCCAATTCAGGCTTAATGACAAGTTGTTTTCCGGAGTTGCCCGGAATATCGTCGATTAAGTAAGGAATGCTTGGGGAAATTTCAAATGGGCCGCTCCACGTTTGTGGCAACTCAAACCGCAGTTCATCGACTAATCCGCTTTCAATTTGAACTTCTACATCCACAGCAGCACCCCAACGATCTGCGTAACGAACTAGTGAAGTAAGCTGTGTTGCCGTAGCGCGAGGAATATTACGTTCAATTTTCATAACGATTGGGCGATGTTGTTCTCCTCCACCAAGCGCCGCCACTGTTTTTGCAATCGGACCTGTAGCAATTAGTCCTCCTTCTCGCCGAGCGTTTGCAGCCAACTTTGTCGATTCATCCTCGCTCAGTTTCGTTGCCCCAGCAGCGTCTGAAATTTCTACAAGCGCTTCTACTCGTCGTGATATCAAGTAATTAAATGTTTTTCGTTGAATTCCTTCCAATTCGATTTCGGGCATTGCAAACCTGCCATCTTTTGACAGTGGCATTCGTCCGCGGAAAAATATTTTATTGTCGTTATTTTTGGAGGGATCGAGAAAGATTGTAACTCTGTCGGGATGGCAACGACTCCAACGCAGGGGAGATCTTTCTGGTTCACCGAGGGAAATTTCTTCGATTTCTAAGTTTTTAGGTATTTTCAAATGATGTTGGAAAGCCGGAGAATCGCTGGTGACGTTAGCGAACAAGCGTAATTCAACCGATTTTGGCTCGGCGATCGCAGCTAGTTGATAATCAGCTTTTGTCTTTGGCTCAGCGGGTTGCACGGCAAGGTGCCAAGAAGATGGCGATTCAGATTGTTGAGCAATCACAAGATTCGGCTTTGTCAGAGTCGAGCCCCACATTGATACAAAGTCTTCAATGGAAGGCTTTGTCGTCTTCTCGAAAGTCGGCTCTGTAAATTTTAGCGAAGGGTCCACCGTGATCGCACACCATTGCCGCAGTTTCTTTCCGCTTTGCAAATCAAGCGACGGTAAATAAAGGTGCCCAATACCACTCGTTTCAGAAAGCACAAAAGATAAGTCGATTGTACTTTGGCCAACAACCGGCTCGGACCAATCAACGAGTATTGATCCCGGTTCAGTTTCTGTGAGGTAAAATTTGGTTGATGTCACCCCTTCTGCTGATGGCAGCAAACGTAAGCGTGGATCTACGGACAGTCGTACTTGCGATAGTTTATCCTGTTGCATTTTTAATTTAATGCGTGCATCAACTAACACTGCACCAGGGCGTACTTTTACCCAACATAACTGATCGTATTCAAAACCAGCCGTCGATGTCTGAGCCGTCGCTTGGTTGTTGTTTGCTTCTTGTAATACAATCCGAGCAGCCGGGCCGAGGTCGGCCGCAAGCAATGATTGGGTTCTTGAGTGCTCAGCCCCGATAATTGTTGTAAAGATTGGAAAGATTCCCTCTTGAACAGATACGCCAAGTTCTGCACTAGCGACAACAGGAACCGAAAAATCGTAACCCACCAGACTGCGCTGGGGACGGAACAGAACTTCCAAGCGATGCTTGCCCGTCTTTGGTATTTCGAACGCAATGTTTTGTGTAGTTTCATTCCAATGGAAGTGAATTATTTGTCCATCCAACTTAACACCATCAGGTTCCAAGGCCGCTCCATCGAATCCGATTGGAAGTTGTGCGGTAACGTTTTCATTTAAAGACTCGATTTCATACGTTGCGTTCCAGAGGCCAGTTGAAAAGTTTTTCGCAGAGCCATTCTGCTGAAGTTCTGCAGTATAAGAAGCTTGCAAAATTAAAAAGCCAGGAGGTGGCAAAGCCGATTGAGTTTTAGCTTGCTTTAATTCGTTAATAAACGATTCGGGCAAATAATATAAATCTCCGGTGGGCAGTCCTTGCTTATCTACGGGCACAAGGACCTTGGCAATTTCTAAATCGTGTGGAAAAACTCTGTTACCTTTTTCTAAGTCAGCCTCTTGCTTTAAACGATCTTGATCTTTTAAGGTCTTTTCTTGGCCCCAGATCAAGCCGTGCCAAAAAGCACACAATAGCAAGGTTGAAACTGTTGCGATGGTGGCGAGTCTTGAAGGTGTTACTGATTGTTTAGTAATCTCGCTGTCAAAATATGCTATTTTGAATCGCCGATGACACCAAATTATGAATTGGCCAGAAATCATTCCCAGCCAGATGGCCGAAGAGATAAGTACCCAAGGGGCAGGGACAGCAATCGCTATAAGAGTCGCTAAAATCAGTAACACGATATCAAACAGCAATCGTCGCTGACCAAGCCACCAACGAATCGCAAGCGTGATAATGAATGTCGACCAAAATTGCGCGATTGCACTGTTTTGATTATTCACCCAAATCTTCGGCGATATATCGGCGGTGCAGTCGAATTGGTAAATATTCCAGCCTGAAGATTCAAAAGACTGATCTTTAGAATCAAATTTCCACGGCATGGCTGGGCTATTTTGTTCAGACATTGAAGCAATGAACTCATTTGCCGCTGGGCCGGTTGAGAGATTGGGATTGTCCACTTTTTGCCAATTGCCATTTGGACGTGTTTGACGCGCCAGTGGACCAAAGAATCGTTGTGCCCAAGATATGTAAGTTTCAGTCTCTTTGCCTAAGTCAATGTCGGTAATTTGTTCTCCAGGCGGTAATGCTACTAACCACTTCCTAAAAAGGATTGGCACAGAACATTCAGGCCAAGGAGACACAATAGCTTTTCCTTGGCGTAAATGTGCTTGATTGTCTATCCAATGCAATACGAGAGTGGCAAACCTTACGCCTGTCGAAAGGGTGAGGTGGCATTGTTGCCGGTCTGGCCGAATCGAATCGATCATGGCTTGATTATCTATCCATGCACCTCGTAGCTCGGTATTCGCAGGCAACTGGAACCGAATTTGCTCACATCCAGTGCTCTCGAGTTTACAAGTTAGGATGTGTTCTGCACTCGAAGTCGAAAAGCGTGATTCAAGAGCTGCCTGCCAAATCCATGCATTGGCAACAATTGGATGCTCGAGTCGTGGCGCTACAACCAAGGGTGGTTCTGCGGACACAAGGCTGCTTTCTTCGGGATCAAAACGAAACGTAGCAAGAGTTGTTGAAATTTGATTGGGAGCGCTGGGTTCTGTAGGAGTTGATTTAAGCCGGCGGCTCCGAATTTCCGGTGCGACTGTACTGGAAGAACTAACTTGGATAACGCCCTGCTGCGAATTTGCACCAAGCAAGGATGCTAGCGCGATGGGAGTATCGCGATGAAATGGCAAGCTACGTTCGGCACTTAGGGTAAATTCACTACTGTAGGGTTGTGGTATTTTTACTTCCCAGGTTTCGCCTTCTACGACACCCAAGGCAGTTTGCGCCTCGTTAGTCAGCCGGCGTACGTCCAATTGGACCGTTGGATCGTCAACCAAGGTCCATTTTAGGTTTTCATCGCGAGGTTGCGTGAATCGAATCGTTAAGCGGTCCAGCTCTTGTCTCTGAGGCGTAATAGTAAAGCGGTATGACTCTCTGAGTTTATTACCATCGACGTGTGCTTCTACATCGATATTTCCCAAAAATTTAGGAGGTTGAGGAGTTGTTGAAATAGAAAGATTGCGCGTTTCTTCGTCATCCTTAAAGATAAGCCCAATTGGAGAAGCATCGAGCAGCGCGGCGCTGGTAGGTGATAATTGTTGTGCAGTAAGACGATGTAGGTTGTCACTGCCTGTAGTATAGATTTGAAGTCCTTCCGCTGCATGTAATTGGAAAATGCGATTAACTGATACGATGTCTGAGAATTCGAGGATGCGCAGGTCGTTTATGTTTAGTGATTCTCGGCTGCTTGTCCGGCGTCCTCTGCCGGTAATCTTTAAAAAGATACTTCGCTGAGGCGACAGCGGAGACTTTAGCTCAATTTTCAGCTTTTTAGGTCCACGGCGTGGTGCCATAAAATTCCAATCTGCAACTAATTCGGTAGGTTCATGAGGCTTTATGTAGTCTTCAGGAGCAGCAGGGGGGGCTGTATTTCGATTGGGATCAAGTGAAGTAGCTTCGACAGTGTCGATCGTCCATTGTGGGGCAACGTCGGCTTCGAGTGTAAAGTGTTGGCCGGAAATTGCAGTCAATTCAGCTCGAAGATGACCGATCGCTTGATTTGGCCTGAGTGCTATGGAGATGCCGGAATGAATTTCTACTCGATCGCGCCGAGGCGATAGTTGAAATTTCATGGACGGCGTACTGTCATAGAATTGAATTGCGATTGTTTCTTGCCCCAGTGGAGCATTAAAGGTTTCAGCATTAATCTGCCGACAATTTTGGGTCACCAAATCTTCGAGCACGAGTGAAGAATCTGTAACGATTACCGCCGTGCCCTGTTGCCAAATAGAATTGTCAAGATGGATCAATGGCAATTGCTGGAGCTCAGCATATTTTAATGGAGCTACGGCTTTGATTTGTAGTCTTCGATCGTGCCCTGAGATTGGTTCTGGAAAACTAATTTGAAGCGATTGCGAATCACTGCTTGATTTATCACTAAAAGTCACTGGAACTTCGACATTGTCAAGTCGTGCGCTAATTGTCGTTAAGGGTGCATCAGCGGAAAATGCAATTTGTTGTACTAGACCGGTTGATGTGTCTAAATAAAATTCGGCGGTTAGCTCGATTCCTCGCTTAGAGAGTTCGTAAGTAAAATGATTTCGTATTTTAGGCGCCGATGATTTCTTATGCTGGAGTTGTTTTGGGGTGATGCTCAAGCGGATTTGTGAGTGGCCACCCATTTCTATTCGCCATCGTGCTTTTGTTTGTGAAGAAGCTGACGGGGATAGAGAAATAAGGCCATGATTGACAGTGGGAATCATGTCAACTGGCAAGACTAGTTCCAGCAAATTAACTGGGCATTTAGGCAGCAATAGCTCAAACTCTAATGCACCCGAGGTTAGAGTACGGCCTCGTAACGACCAGTTGCACTGCAATTTTCCGGGAGAATCAACTACAGTTGCTAGCCTGCCGTGCTGATCATTGCCAAGGACTGCTTGCTTTTGAGAATCAATCCAAAAAGGTTTTTTGATGGCCAGCCCACAATTTTCAAGAAATACGATTTCTCTCTGCTTCCCTTGATTTTCAAAATGCCAAGTTAACGTGCCATTTGCCAGGCTGTCGTTCACTAATTCTGCGGCATAGTCTGCTTTGATTAGTTGAGCTGATTGAGGTTTTAGAGTTCGTTGTTCGAGGCCATCGAGTTCTTGGATTTGACGTTCAAATTCTTGGGCTGGGATAGGGAAGTATCGCTCCGATTCTTCGCGGGGCCACTGTTCAGGGTGATCTGCAGGTACAAAAAGCTT
>CAZIGP010000341.1:0-5662 GCA_964538425.1 uncultured Pirellulales bacterium
CGCGTGCTCGTTAACCGCGTGTGGATGTACCACTTCGCTGCGCCGCTTCTGAATACTCCCAGCGACTTCGGCGTGCGCAGCGAGCCACCGACGCATCCTGAGTTGCTCGATTATCTGGCTGACGAGTTCATCACCGAAGGCTGGTCGCTGAAAGCACTGCACCGCAAAATTATGCTGTCCGCGGCTTACCAACAAGCTAGCTTTGATCGTCCTGATTGCGAGGCCGTGGATCCGGCCAATCGTTTGCTATGGCGAATGAATCGCCGCCGGCTGGATTGGGAGTCGTTACGAGATTCAATTGCCTTCGTTTCAGATAATCTCGATTTAACGGTTGGCGGCAAAGCGGTCGATATGTTCGCACACCGTCTTCGCGCAGTCGGAACTAGGGTTAAGCCAGTGCGTAAACCAAAGCAGGATCGCAAAGACTCTTCCGCCGAGCGGCGCACCATCTACGGCTACATTGATCGCCAGAATTTACCCGGCGTGCTGCGAACTTTTGATTTTGCCTTGCCCGATACGCATAGCCCCAAACGGTTTAACACGGTCGTTCCGCCCCAGGCACTGTATCTCATGAATAATGCCTTCATGGTGGAGCAAGCGGAAAGATTTGCCCAACGTCAAGAGATAATATCGACCGACGACGAAGAGCAACGCCTTCATCGAATGTATGCGATTGCCTTTGGCCGACCGGCGGCTCCAAAAGAGATTCTGCTAGCCCGCGAGTTTCTGAAGAATCCAGCAGCCAATTCTGAAGAAAAAGCGGAAGAAGCAAAACTCAGCGTTTGGGAACGTTTCGCTCAAGCACTATTTATGACCAACGAGTTCGCATTTGTCGATTAAGAATCCGACTAAACAGTCGTGATAACGATTCATAAGTGCCAAAAGACTATCATGCCAACAAACTTTACACGCCGTGAATTACTTCGCCGCTTTGGTACAGGCTTTGGTTCACTGGCTTTGATGGATCTGCTGGACAAAACAAAGTTACTATCGGCCGAACCCGCGGCTGCAGTGGCCAATGCGCCACTGGCCCCAAAACTGCCACCACTGCCTGGCAAAGCAAAACATGACATCCATGTATTCCTCAATGGCGGCATGTCGCAGGTTGATACATTCGATCCCAAGCCAGCCCTCGAAAAGTTTGCCGGCAAGCCGCTGCCGATGGAGAACTTGAAAACAGAACGGAAAACCGGAGCAACTTTCCCTTCGCCGTTCAAGTTCCAAAAGTACGGTCAGAGTGGTATTGAAGTCAGTGAGTTGTTTCCGCACGTCGCAGAATGTATCGACGATATCGCGGTCATTCGTTCGATGCATGCCGATATTCCCAATCATGAGCCATCGCTGCTGTTAATGAACTGCGGTGAAGCCCGGTTGGTTCGCCCTAGTATGGGCTCGTGGGTCACTTACGGTCTAGGAACCGAGAATCAAAATCTTCCGGCTTTTGTTTCCATGTGCCCCGGCGGTTATCCAATCCAAGAATCGCAAAATTGGCAGGCCGGATTTTTGCCAGGCATATATCAAGGTACCTACATCGACACGAAGCATACCGATATCGAGAAGTTAATCGAAAATGTACGAAACCGGTTTCAATCTTCCGAACAGCAGCGACAGCAGATGGACTTGGTTCAAGCCTTAAACCGAGAACATCAGCAGGCACGATCCCACGACCCATTATTAGAAGCGCGCATTCAATCATTTGAACTCGCCTACCGTATGCAAGACGAAGTGGCCGAGGCGTTTGACATTAGCCGCGAGCCGCAGCATATCTTGGAGATGTACGGCAAAGGCACGCAGGCCAGACAGATTTTAGTTGCCAGGCGATTGGTCGAACGCGGCGTCAGATTTGTACAACTCTGGCATGGTGATGGTCAACCATGGGATAGCCACGACGATTTGGAAGAGAATCATCGTCGCTTAGCAGGAGAATGTGACCAGGCGCTGGGTGCGCTAATTAAAGATCTCAAGCAGCGGGGTTTGCTCGACGAAACCCTCATCATTTGCGGTGGCGAATTCGGTCGCACGCCCGTTGTTGAACTACCCACGCCGGGTTCCAATCAAGGTAAGCTCAACGGCCGAGATCATAATCACCATGGTTTTACGACGTGGCTAGCAGGGGGCGGTGTACGCGGCGGCTACGTCCATGGAGCGACCGACGAGTTTGGCTTCAAAGCGGTCGAAAAGCATGTCCATGTTCATGATTTACATGCGACAATCTTGAAACTGCTCGGCTTCGATCACGAGAAATTCACCTATCGTTATGCAGGCCGTGATTTTCGACTCACCGATGTGCATGGCAAAGTGGTAAACGAATTAATTGCCTAATTCCGTCAATTGCGACTTTTCTCTTATCTGGTTGATGCTAATGCTTTTAATAGCGGCTTTAAGCAAATTAGATTGCGTACGAAAAAAATCTTTAACTACCGCTTGATATACCTAATGCACCCCCTTAAATTGACTACTTACAAACACTGCACGGACACCACGTCGTTAGGCTTAAGTTGCTGCTCTGTCGGTGCAGGATAAATTCGGCGTTAAATTATTGGCGCGCGCCGAGTTGTCGACGATTATCTCACGGCGCCACCGGGGGTGAATAAGTATGCCGGCTGGTACGATTAAGAAAATTGTTCAAGACAAAGGGTTTGGCTTTATCTCCACCAATGAAGGAACGGACGTATTCTTTCACCATACTACCGTTGCTGATCGGCAGTTTGATAATTTGGAGGTTGGCCAGCAGGTGGAATTCACTCTCGACGGCCAAGGCAATGCGAAAGGCCCCAGAGCTGCATCCGTCACTCCACAGTGATTGCAACCAGATAGTTTGCCAATGCGAGTAGCTGTATTGGCAAGAACACGTGAAATTTCCAACTTTGTACTAGTTCGTAGAAGGGTACTAAGCCGCCTGTGCAGCAAAGCGATGATACAGTGCAGCGTAAGCTCCGCCGCGTGCTAAAAGTTCTGTGTGTCGGCCACGTTCAACAATTCGACCTTGTTGCAATACCAGCACTTGATTGGCATGGCGAATAGTACTTAGCCGATGGGCCACCACAAAGCTGGTGCGCCCCGTGAGCAGCTTTTCAAGGGCTTGTTGAACTCGTGCTTCAGTTATTGTGTCTACGCTACTCGTGGCTTCATCTAAAATTAGAATTTTCGGATTTGCCAGCATAGCGCGGGCAAAGCAGATAATTTGCCTTTGTCCTAAGGATAAACTGCTGCCACGTTCACCGACCTGAGTCTGGAAACCGCCAGGAAGTGCGCCGATCAAGTCCAAGCAATCCAATTGACGAACTGCTTCGATTACTTCCGTATCACTCGCTCCAGGCCTGCCAATTCGAATATTTTCCATTACCGTGCCGGTAAATAAAAAATTCTGCTGCAAAACGATGCCGATATGCTCGTGAAGCGAAGAACTAGTAATTTTCCGAATCTCATGGCCGTCGATTAATAGTTCGCCATCCGTAGGAAGATAAAATTTGCAAATCAAACCAGTGATTGTTGTTTTTCCGCTGCCGGTATGACCGACGAGAGCAATGGTTTGCCCAGGTTCGGCAATAAAACTCACATCATGCAACACAGGCCTTTCAGGATTGTAACCAAAATGCAAATGTCGCAGTTCCACTCGGCCACGAAGCGATTCAATAGGAATAGCACTAGGATCATCTTCCCAGTCTGGTTTGGTATCTAGCAGTTTGAATACACGTTCGGCTCCGGCCATGGCAGTGAGTGCTTGATTATACTGGCTTCCTAGTACAGTGATCGGCGAGAAAAACATGTTCGCCATGAAAAAGAAACCGACCAAGTCGCCAACATGGACCGTGGCATTGGCTCCTAATGCTTGATAACCACCAACAACAAGCAACACGGCGACAAAGAATTGATTATTTAAGTCTAATAACGGTAGGAACAAACCTTGTGTGCGATTCAAGTCGCTATTGTATTGAGCATGATCGGCTACTAAATCGGTAAACATCTGGGCATTTACTTCTTGCCGCACAAAGCCTTGAGTTACACGAATGCCATTTACGCTTTCGGCCAAAGTCGCAGTGACTCGGCTAAACGATTCACGTATTCGCCGCAAAGCAATACTTAGTTTGGCGCGAAAATGGTTGTTGATGCCCCAAAGCACAGGGGCAAGCCCGAGTACCATTAAAAATAGCAAGGGATCGTACCACAGCATGAAAGCTGCGGCGACCGCCATCTGGCCAACCTGTACTAAACTAACAAAAAACACCTCTTGTACGCCGACACGCACGTCTTCGACGTCGGAGCTCAAGCGACTGATGATTCGTCCCAATTTCGTGCGATGAAAAAAGCTCATCGGCATCGACTGCAGGTGGCGAAACATTTGATTTCGCAAATCAAACACCACAGATTCACCAAGCTCTAAAGCCAGGCGTTGTCGAAAATGCATCACAAACTGAGTCGACAATGCTAAAGCAATAAATCCGGTCATACCCCACATGACACCCGGCACGCTGCCAGCAGAAATAGGTCCTTTGATGATCGCTGCAATGATCCAGGTGAGCGCAGGCAACTGAATCGATCGCAAAATCACCAGCAATACCAACCAATTTCGTTTGGACGCATACGGTTTTGTGTAACCAATTAGCCGCAGAATAAGCCCCATTTCCAATGGGCGCATATCAACGTCATGATCTTCGTGCCGATCGAGGCGAGTCAGTGTTCGTGTGACTGCATAGGACATTTTAATTTATCAACACCTTTGGTCGTGTCGGTTGTAGCAATTAGCCTTCGTCATCAAGCTGCTCGCTCTTTCGTTCTTTGTTGAGTAGCATTCAATTCCAAGGGAACATTTTTGGAACGGTCAATACTACTGGTTTGCAGCAATGCCGCGTCGGCATAGTGACCATCTTGTTTCATTAATTCATCGTGCGTTCCAGCTTGCACAATGCGACCGTGATTTAGCACTAGCACCAAATCAGCACGCCGTAACGTACTAAGACGATGAGCGACAACGAATGTCGTCCGCCCATGCATGGCATTTTCCATCGCCGCCAGAATTTCATGTTCGGTTTCTGGATCGACCGCCGCCAGCGCGTCATCCAAAATTAAAATCGGCGGTTCCAATAGCACCGCTCGGGCGATAGCCAGCCGCTGTCGTTGGCCGCCACTGAGATTAGAACCGTATTCGCCGATAACGGTGTTGTATCCGTATTGCAACTGCTCGATAAACTCACTCGCAGCGGCAATTTTGGCCGCCTTTTCGATTTGTTCGCGAGTCGCTTCAGGATGGCCAAACGCGATATTGGCCGCCACGGTATTACTAAAGAGGAAACTTTCTTGAAATACCAGACCAACGTTGCGACGAAGTTCATCAACATTAATTTCTCGCACGTCGAGACCATCAATGAGTACTCGTCCCGAGTTCGCATCATAAAATCGTGGCAGCAAGCTTAACAGCGTACTTTTACCTGTGCCGGTGGCACCCACTAAAGCAATGCGTTGTCCTGGCTTCGCGTCGAATGAAATACTGCTTAATACTGACACATGGGGCTGATAACCAAAGCTCACGTTTTCAAATCGCACATGCCCTACAGCTTTTCCCAAGGATTTCGGCTGCAAAGGATCGGTAACTTCTAGAGGGGCGTCGAGGATTTCAAATACGCGTTCTGCCCCGGTAAGGCTGGACTGAATGCTGTTCGCA
>CAZIGP010000342.1:0-5602 GCA_964538425.1 uncultured Pirellulales bacterium
ACACTGTCGTGCAACCGATTGCCTGCATACACAAACTGCCCATCGGCGGAAACCAGAATTTCCGAGCAAAAGTTACTGCCAGCAAATCCAGGTGGCAAGCTGGAAATCGTCTGCCGTGCGGTTAGCCGGCCGGCCGCCGCATCATAGTCAAACAACACAATGGTCGAACCTTCCTCCTGAATCGAGTACAGCCAGCGCCCGTTGGGATGGAAAGAGAAATGGCGGGGGCCGTCGCCAGCGGGCAGCGAAACTTCCGACCATGCTTTGAGCACGCCCTTCTGCTCGTCAAACTTCGAAACCAAAATCTTGTCCTCCGCCAAATCCACGTGCAGCACGTAGCGCCCGGCGGCATCCGCCTGAATCATGTGCGCATGGTTCCGATCATGCCCACTGAAGGCAAAGCTGCCCGGCGGAGCATTGGTTGCTTTGGTGGGACCAATCTTGCCGCGATCACGCAGAACATCGGTAGCCTCGCCCAAACGACCATCAGCAAGAATCGGCAACACCGCGACCGAACCTCCATGATAATTAGCCACCAGCACAAAACGGCCGGACGGGTGAATGCTTACATGCGTCGGGCCATCGCCACCAGACGGAACCGTATTGAGCAGCTCCAATTTCCCGTTGGTCCTATCGACGGCAAAGGCACTGACCGTCCCTTCCTTCTCTTTACCCACTCGATCGGTTTCATTGCTGGAATACATTCGAGTTCCTGAGGAATTCAATACCAAACAACTAGGGCTATTGCCCATCTCCTGAACGCCCGCAGGTGTCATTTCTCCTGTCGTTCGATTCACTTCAAAGAGATGAATCCCCCGACCATTACCCGGCGGCAGGTCGACTTGAGTCGGCAACGCATCGCGCAGCGGAGAACTATAGGCTCCGACATAAGCAACCAGCGGCGCGGCAGCTTGTGCCACCTGCGCTTGCAACAAATGACTCACGAGGCATGCAATCCCTGCAAGTGCAGCAGCGGTTTTCAAAAACAAACGTCGGGAATGGCTGGTTGAATTCATAGGTGAGTGGTAGAGCAATAGTAGGAAGAAAACAATCAGAGCAACTTAAATAGCAGCTTCGGTAACAATGTATCGTATTTAAGCAACGAATGCATCGGTCGACATTGCCATCTTTGCGCCGGCCATTCAATCGTGCCTAAAACCAATTTAGCACGATCGGCGCGGGCTGTTTATCAATCCGAGCCATGAGTATCGCAACACACGTTCCATAAGGATGAAGTGGCCAGGTATCGGCGATAGAAACAACGGAGATAAGTGCATCATTTTTTCGCCGGTAAAGGCACCAGCAATTCCGACGGAAGCTGATAATAGTAAAGCTGCCCAAAGCACTTGTCATCCGGCTCACCCAGCTTTTTGAATTCAAGGAACGGATCGCCAACTCGCGGACGAACAGATGAAATAGGACTGATAACGTACAGCCCTGCTTCGATTCCATCTTTTTCTTGCAGCACAATGGCAACGTTCACCCGATCTTCACGAACTCGAATGGGTTTCAATCGGGCAATCGCCTCCCCCCACTGATCTTTGGCAATCACCTTCCCAGGACGCTGTCCTAGATCATACTTCAGATGAGTGCTGGTCAGGTCGGACTCCAGATGAGTGCAGATCGTACGATTGGCCTCCTCAACAATCGCTTCTCGCTCGGCCTTATCGAGTTTTGGCACTGTCGTTCTAGTTTCCTCCGCTTGGGCGGCA
The DNA here is from genome assembly GCA_964538425.1 of uncultured Pirellulales bacterium. GTDB lineage: Bacteria > Planctomycetota > Planctomycetia > Pirellulales > JADZDJ01 > JADZDJ01. Next base: position 1,713 of record CAZIGP010000342.1, read on the forward strand.
GAGACGGTCATCATCACCATCCAAACTTTTACGAGCGCGAATTTCATCGCCTATCTCCTCGATAGTTTGACCACTTCCATTGAATAGCAAACTTGCTGCCAGACGGCCGACTCTCCGGTAAAGTTCACCGCTGCGTTAAGTGTAATAATTTCGATCGGCAAAAACGGTAACAAGTGCGTAACAACCATTCGGCGATTACCAAAGCACTCATCGTCACGATGTCATTTATGGGTCAGCTTACGACCTCCTGATCGACAGGGCCTTCTCATTAGATGAGCTTGAAATATCACACACCACGAGCCGAACAACGTTGCACAGAGTTCTAAAACTCAACTACAATCCATTTCATGCGTAGGCCATTGCTAATAACGCTGCTGGTTACAATTTTAGCAGGAAATGTACAGCAGGTGTTCGCCTATGGCAGGTTCATCACCAACGATCAATCGGTTCGAATCGGCAATCATCGATTCGGATTCGTCGACTGGGCCCCGGATCATAGTACACATCGATTTGGATTTACGGACCCAGAGTTTAGCAATCACGCCCCGCGGTTGACGAAGATGTACTTCGGTCCGTTGGGAGAGTGCAAGGTTCCGTTCACCGCCACTCAAGGGCTAATCGGCATCGGCGCCTTCGCTGGCTTGTTGATTTTCCTGATGGCTATTTTTGTGGCGCGAAAATGGACTAACTATCGGCGATTGGCATAGTCGCCCGGAATTACCAACCCCTATCTAAAGTTTCTCCTTATGGAAGTTTATTGATCGAATGGCAGAAGGAAAAACTTGTTTATAAAACAATAGCTTCGTGGGTTGAGGCGGTATGATGGCAACTGCTTCAAGCGACTCCAGTGCTTAAGGCTCTGCATTCACCAGTTTTTTGTCGAGCCATTCGCTAATGAGTTGCCGCATCTCCGGAATCTCTCGATGTCCGCAATCAAAAAGTTCAATCCGGCAACTGCCGGTCCGATCTTTTTTTTGATAAAGCGGTAACAAGTAGTTTCGAACCTTTTCAACGCCTGCAGGAGGAGTACCGACATCATGCCGGCCATTCAAACTCAATCGTGCCCGCGGAACAATTAACTCATTGATCTCAGATGTGTTAAAGTGGTTCAACAGACCGGGCACGTAGTAATAAATGCCATGGACCCGCAGGTTGTGATTCCGCAGCAACTCGTCAAAATCTGTCAGACAACAAATGTCGATACAAACTTTGATGCGCGGGTCGAGCGCCGCCAGCCACCAAGCCTTGGTTGCGCCCATTGAAATGCCCATCGCTCCGAGCCGCTCGGGATCCACTTCAGCGCGACTGGCAAGGTAGGTTAATGCCTGATGTTCATCCCACAGCATCATTCCCCAAAGAACTCGACCGTGCCACAACATCTCCTTGAATGTATCCATTTCAATTTCTCGGTTGGCATGATGATTGCGTTCACCAAAACACCAACTGTCAATTGCCAAGGTCACAATCCCCTTGGATGCCAACACCGGCGCATAAGGCCCCTCAAGACCCATATTTCCCTCGATTAACTCTTTCTTTCCTAGCCCGTAATCGCCGCCATGCCAATGGTGATAAAGCATTCCTGGCGCCTTGGCCGCACGACGGTCGGGAATAAGCAAGATTGCCGGAACCCGCTCAAGTCCATTCAGGTCAAGCTCCAAATACTCGAGCGTGTATCCCGCTCCCTCCGGCCCATCGATGTGTACCGACTTGCGAAGTTGCGGCGCGCCTGGCTTATGATCTCGCGGCAACTGGCCAAGTAACTCCCAAAGTCGCTCACGCTGACGTGTTTGCTTCACAGCAAAATCGTCAGTATCAGAAGCTGAAGCCATAATTCCACCTAAAAAAATTGCCGACATCGCCAAGCTAATTAAAGCCCAAACCTTTAGCCAAGCGGGAAACACGCTACACATAATACGATTCCAATACGACTTGCACGTCGCGAAAAATAAAAAACGGATGTATTGTAATGGAATATGTATTCTTCTCACGATGCTCGTTTCAGTTGCGATAACATTTTAATTTCCCTCGCCAACTTAATTCAATACAACGCAGCCAGATGCTTTTTCAGCCAAACTATGAAAAGCTTTGTAGACAAAGAAAGCTTGAATTGATCTAAAATGCCACCCTCCTGCCTTCGCGACCACATATCACTTCGCCAATTGCTGAGGCACTTAGCCAAGCCCACAAAAAACACCCCAGCATCTAGCATCTAGCATCTAGCATCTAGCATCTAGCATCCAGCATCCAGCATCCAACAAATCCCAATAAAGCGTTGAATGGCACGGCGGTTGCTCCGGCAAACTCCACTGAGGTGTCTTCCTCCACCGTGGAAAGTGTAGCCATCAGAATCTGGAATAGTATTTGTATTCAGGCTACTCAATTATAGAAAGCCACCGCCGTGAAACTCCGCTCAGGCATACCCTACTGGACGAGTTTCGATCAAATTCAACTTCACCTGCGGCCACTTGCACACGATCTTAAGTGCGAAGTCCTTGTTCTAGGCGGAGGCATCACAGGTGCTTTGATCTGCCAACAATTGACCAAAAGTGGTCGAAATGTTGTCCTGGTCGAGCGCGACCGAGTCGGGCGCGGCAGCACTGCGGCCAGTACAGGACTGCTGCAATACGAAATCGATACGCCGCTCGTCGACCTTATCTCCAAGATCGGATCAGCCCATGCCGTGCATGCTTATCGGCGGGGCTTGCGGGCCATCGATGAAATCGAACAGCTTGTCATCGACCTGAAAGCAGACTGTGGCTTCGCGCGGCGCGACAGCCTATACTTCGCCAGCCGCTGTTGGCACATGCGGCGATTAAACAAAGAATTCGATTGTCGGCGGCAGCATGGGTTCGACGTCGACTATCTCAATCGTCGTCAATTAGCCCACATCTCATCCATTGACGCAGTCGGCGCCATTTGGTCGCGCGGCGATGCCCAAATAAATCCGCTACAATTCACGCTGCATCTATTTGCCGCCGCAATCGCTCAAGGCCTTACAGCCTACGAACGGACAGACGTGGTCGAGATCGATGAACGCGACGACGTCGTAATCGCCAGGACAAACAAAGGTGTTATCCACGCCGAGCGCATCGTCTATGCAGCAGGCTACCATTCGGAAGAGCACCTCTCGGAAACGAAAGGTTCGCTCTGCAGCACGTATGCTGTCGCAAGTCAGCCAAAGCTAATCGTCGATCAGTGGCCCGATCAGTGCTTAATCTGGGAAACGGCGCGGCCCTACTTTTATGCGCGCCGCATCGACGATGGGCGAGCGATGATTGGCGGCGGCGACACCCTCTTTTCCAATGACCACGATCGCGATGGTCTCATCGAGCGTAAAGCGCACGAACTCGTCGAGCGATTTCGCGAATTATTCCCCAACGTAGACTTCTCACCTGAATATGCGTGGGGTGGCACCTTCGCTAGCACAAAAGACGGATTGGCCTATATCGGACAACCAAAAGGTCGCCCCCGCGCCTACTTGGCACTCGGTTACGGCGGCAACGGAATTACCTTTAGCATGATCGCAGCCCGTCTGATTTGCGATTTAATGGCCGGTCGAAAAAATCTCGATTCGGAAGTCTTTCGGTTTGGCCGGTAAAATCCACGGTCTTAAACCTTGCTCATCATGGAATGCCTGATCGCCATCAACTTGCAAGTTCCACTCCAGTGGTCGTCGTTCGCTCACTTTGGCTACAAACCGGTCACTCTCAGCATTCCCTCCCAGAAATAAAACGACTTTCACCGCAGATCAACTTCACCAAAGACGATGACGAACCTTGCGATAAATTAACATCGAAGCTCGGCAAGCCATTTGCTTAATCGAGCCCCATGGAAATTTCTTTGTTTTAATACACTTTGTTTAATGCAGAGGAGAAATTGCGATGGGAGCC
>CAZIGP010000343.1:0-1953 GCA_964538425.1 uncultured Pirellulales bacterium
GAATGCAAACGTGTCTGGCCCAGTTCGCCCTTCGTCTACTTCTGAAACGTAATTTGGCACGCCTCGATTCGCTTGCTCTCGCATCTTTGCGACAATGGAACCAACAGCAGGCGCATCATTCACGGTCCCGAAGGGAACTTTAGGAATTCTGCCAGTCATTAGCCGTTTGTGACCACCACCATGATCGGAAAAGTCATGTGAAACGGAGCGAATCAAGGCAAACTTATCTGCAATTTGCGCATGCTGCGGAAGCAATTCACAAACTTCAATTCCAGGCACGTTGGTGCGGATCGGCTTAAATTCGCCTCGGTACTCGCTCGGAGCATCAGGCTTCATGTCGTATGTTTCCATGTGTGGCGGACCACCACATAGCCATAGCAGTATGACGGATGTATCCGGAATGTCTTGCTCAACAGAACTGGCTTCAGCTTGTAACTTCAACAAATTGGCAATACTTAACCCACCAATACTCGCCGCACCAAGCTCAATAAAATTGCGCCGTAAAATTTGACGGCCTCTCGAATTATTATCTGCTTTCATATATGTCTCAGCTAATCAGGCTATCGATACTTTGAATGCAATATCAATCATTGGTAAAGTTCAGGCGAGAAGTTCAGAAACGACATTCGCTTTTGTTACATCAAAATCGGTTAACGATTCCAGCCGACCCTCGTGAGGGTAAGTCAACTGACGATGATCAAGACCTAATGTATGTAGTAGGGTGGCATGCAAATCACAGAATCGTATAGGACTCGCTATTGCTTTGTGGCCAATCTCATCGGTCGCGCCGTGCACATAGCCTCTTTTAAAACCTCCTCCAGCAATCCAAATGGAAAAAGCAGGGCGGTTATGATCGCGACCATTTGCCCCTTCGGAAATCGGTGTGCGACCAAACTCGGTAATGAATAGAACAAGCGTTGAATCAAGCATTCCTCGAAGTTTCAGATCTTGTACCAAAGCAGCTGCTGGTTGATCGATTCCAGCAGCAACTGATTTAGTAAGTGCCGCATTGTTCATGTGTGTGTCCCACGGCTGCTGGGCAAGATACACTCCAATATAGCGCACTCCTTGTTCTACTAAGCGACGAGCCATCAAAGCTCGTGCTGCATAGGATGTCGTCGTCGGATTATCGAGGCCGTAGAGTTTCTTTGTCTCTTCGCTTTCTTGCGAGATATCGACAGCTGAGGGAATGACGGCTTGCATCCTCGCGGCCATTTCAAAATTCTTAACCCGCGCTTCAAGCTCCGAATTTTCGGTATATCGCGTCAATTGGCGACGATTAAGCTGTTGTAAATACTCAAGTTGCTTGAGACGCACATTCGCGGGAACATCAGGTGGAGTCTGTAGGTTAAGGATTGGCGTCTTGCCCCCGGCCAAAATCGGTGTTGCTTGAGTATAGGACGGCAACCATCCATTCGTCCAATTTCGCGCTCCCATAACCGGCGACCCTGCAGGGTCGGGGAGCACAACATAAGCCGGCAAGTTTTCATTTAAGGACCCCAAACCATATTGAATCCATGAGCCGATTGATGGCCGTTCTCCTACCATCGTACTACCACCGGTCCATTGTCGTAACGATGCTTCATGACATGGAGAATCCGCGACCATGGAACGGATCAGAGTAATTTCATCGGCAATCTTGGCGGTATGAGGAATAATCTCAGAAAGCTCAATTCCTGACGTACCAGCAGGCGCAAACTTATATGGCGACCCCATCAATCTGCCGGCTTGGACGTTCATAATCGATTCGATTTTCTCTTTCCCTGCGTAAGTCTTGCCGTCCAGCCGGGTCAATTCAGGCTTTGGATCGAAGACATCCATTTGACTGATGCCGCCGTTTTGAAACAAACAGATAACGTTCTTAGCGGATGCTTTATGATGGACACTTTGTGCAGACACCGAGGATTCGGCTCGTAATAAATCAGCAAGCGCTATCGAGCCAAGCATACCCAT
>CAZIGP010000343.1:1981-5602 GCA_964538425.1 uncultured Pirellulales bacterium
CTGCTCTAGAAATAAACGCCGGTTCACATCTTGAACACTGTATTGATGATGCCATTTCATATAAGGCACTATTCGATATAAAGAAACGAATTGCTGCACAAAAGCATTTGACAAAAATCAACCAACGCTTGAACCTCAGCTTGTTCTTTAGGATATTGAGGTTTGAGCACTTCGATGAATTGCTGAGCCTCCTGTTGTTCCTCAAGAGTTGGCAGTCGACCATAAGCTAAAATAAATGCACGGCAGATTTGCGCCAGCAAATCACTTCCTGCTTCCATTTTAAGCCGATCTGCCATAGCTTTTGCTCTTAACCGCATGAATTCGGAATTTAGCTGCGCAAGCGATTGTACAGGCACCGTGGATTTTGTGCGTTCAATGCAATTGGTTGCAATGATTGGAGTGTCGAAGAGTGCCAACAAAGTGGGTAATTGACCGCGACAATGTTCCAGATAGATAGAACGTCGTCGAGCACCAGCTGTTTTCTCATTGACCACGATTTCGTGGCCTACTTTACCACTACCAAGATCACGCGGATTAGCCTGCCGATCAATGGGCACATAAGGTCCGCCGACGGTCTAGTCCAGCTCACCGCTTACCGCCAAAATAGCATCACGGTAGGATTCAGCAGCAAGTCGCTGGATGGGAAATCGCCACCAACAATGATTACCTGGATCGACTGCTATATCTTTGTCACGAACAACGCTATTTTGTCGATAGACTGTTGATGTAACGATCAGGCGGTGCAATGACTTTTGTTGCCATCCACTTTCGATGAGTTGAGCTGCCAAATATTCGAGTAACGATAAGTTCGTCGGGACAGCACCACTCAAACCAAAGTTATCGGGTGTCGAAACAATGCCTTCACCAAAATGGTGGAACCAAATACGATTTGCTTGTACACGTGCTACAAGAGCTGCTGGTCGAGAGCCGGGTTTAGTTAGCCAATTAGCAAGTGCTAATCGCCGGCCGCTGCTGCGACCATTGTTTGGTGACACGACAGAAAGTGGATTGTCATCGTCGGTCAGCACGGAAAGACTGCCGGGCTGAACTGTATCTCCCGGACTATCGTAAAGTCCTCGTTTTAGCAAATGCACTTCTGGAGGTTGTGGAGTTGCATCTGTAACCCACGCAATATCAGTACCCGGCCCCAATTTGATCTGTTCGTCCAGCTTTTTTATTTCCTGGGAAATCGCTTGCCGTCGCTTGTTGTTCGCTTCGATCTTTGCTTGCTTATCGTCGGGAATTGCGGCGGTTGATTGGCCAATCGAGACAGTAACGTTTTCGACAACAAAACTTCGACCAGCTCCTAGATAAAATCCAAATCCACCGTCAGGCAGATCAGTAGCGGTTACCGTCATTTGTTCCCCATCTGGCAAGCCATCGACTAAATGCTCGAGTTGAAATTTATTATCTCCGGTATTTGTAATACGGATGCCAAAGTTTTTACCACCAACGTACTTTTCAACACCGAGCACGGTAGTGCGAACCTGAGCACCGGGATAGTTTAAGTAAACTGTTGCGGAGCCACTCGCTTGACCATCTACTAAAATATTTCCACCTTTTGCTTTGCGGCGATAAACATCGTGCATCGCTAAGTAATATCCAAAATATTTTGCAGGCACACTTGGCTTGCCATCAACGTTTGATTGATCAGAAATAAGATCAAATGTAACTTGAATCGATTGCCCTATCTGATCAGGAGTCCAATCAAAGCTGCGTTTTGTTGAGACCCAAGACTCGGGACCAAATCCTGCAATCAGATTTAGTTTTTTTCCCTCGCGCAACACGCAGTGACTTTTGGGCTTCTCGATGTCGATTGAAGGGGCATATGGAGGCAGATCGTCTTCGGGTGCTGTTGCTGACCATGACACAGAGGCAGTCTCTTCAGAAATGTCTGCAAAAACTACTTCTCGAGGTGCACGAAAAGACTCAACTTCATTTTTGAGTTGCCGGCTTTCGACTTCTAGCTTCGCATGTTGTTCCTTTAGTTTTGCCAGTTCGATTTGCCAAGCAGCTTTATCACCCGGTAACGTTACTCGAATCTTTCGATCTAGTGGCTTCACCCATTTTGCTGGGTTCATTGCAGGTAAAAGCAATGATTGAACTTGGTAATATTCTTTTTGTGTTATCGGTTCAAACTTATGATCATGGCATTTTGCACATTTGAGCGATAATGCCAAAAGCGATGATGCGATATTTTGTTGGGTACCTTCCAATGCCGCATAGCGATCAATCCGCATTGCGTCGGGATTTGCAGCGCTTTGGTCGGTTCCGTCTGAAGTGTTACTCAAATACTGTGTGGCAACTAAACACTGCATCTTTTCCAAATCGATATCTTCTTCTCGTTGAAAGTCGATTAATTCATCTCCAGCTAGTTGCTCCTTAATAAATTGATCGAACGGCTTGTCACAATTAAAGGCTGCGATTACATAATCGCGGTATCGCCAAGCTAGAGGACGATCAAATTCTAAGCTGAAATATCCACTGGAATCGGCATAGCCAGCCGCGTCTAACCAAAATTGCCCCCACCGCTCACCATAGCGAGGAGATGCCAAGTAACGATCAACCATGTGCTCGTACGCATCGCTGGTGGGATCTGACAAGAACTGAGTGATTTCTTCAGGCGTAGGAGGTAGACCTGTAAGGTCGAAAGCCACACGACGGATCAATGTGCGTGGATCAGCGTCAGCAGAAAATTCCAGTTGATACTCTTCCAACCCTGCCTGGACGAACCGATCAATGAATGTCCGAGCGCGAGAAGTATCTTTCACTTGTGGCAAAGATGGTTTAATAAGCTTTTGAAAGGCCCAATGATCGCCACCAACCGACTCTGTTAACTCGCCTTGAGGAATGCCTTTCGCACCTTGATCGATCCATTCTTTTAATTGAGCCTTCTCGCGCACCGTCAAAGGTGACTCGGGTGGCATCTCATCAGCTTCTACACGTAACCAAAGCAGGCTTTCTTCAGATTTTTTTGGGTTAACCACAACTCCGCTGTCACCCCCACGAGCTAGTCCGCGAAAGGTGCTCAAATTAAGCGAGGCCTTAGGATGAAGAGGACCATGGCATTTTGCACAACGTAACCGTAGCAGCGCGGAAATTTCATTTTCTTGACGACTGACTCCCTTAGCAGTCGATACTGCTGAGAAGTTGAGGAGCGTTATCAGAAAAATAGCACCTACCAAGGGTGGCCTGATTAAGCAAACGGCCAATTGAAAAAGTAGAATCAGAGCTACTCTTTGGGAGGCAAAGAGTTTTCCCTGAGCACTTAAAAACATGACAACAAATACCACTAAAACACAACCATGCCTAAAGCTGGGCCTGTGACTCTTTATCTTAGAAAAACAATTCTGTTGATAACGCTTCTGTAAAGGTGGTGGCAGCAAACTTCAATACAACCATGAATCGTCCTCGAATTGGGTCGCGAGAAAGCGGCCCCCAGCTTCTACCACTATACTCGCTTCTCTAAGACGATGAATATTGCATTTAGTGCTTGCTGCCACCAATCGCGATAACTTACCTCAAGTTCATCTTAAACATTTACTATCAATTATCCACCTATTCTTCGCTTCAGACACCAAAACGAGCACAGGCCAACCATTCCAAAACAGGCCAGACTAA
>CAZIGP010000344.1:0-332 GCA_964538425.1 uncultured Pirellulales bacterium
TAGATTCGAATCTCGTGATGAGATTGGCATCGGAACCGTACCTGCTGCGCCCCAGGGCTCGAGCAGCTCTAATTCCAAATTGAGTAGTGCGAGCGATAGTGCTCGAATTCGCGTGGCGGTATCACCGGCATCAAGTCGCGACGATGATGCAAATTCCAATCCTCGTACACCGCACGAAAAAGCTTGGTAAACTTGCAGCCGCAGCGAATCGGAGTCGATGGTCGGTTCAGCCGCGGTAGATCCGCTAATTGCCGCAATCTGCGAGACTAATTGCGGCGAAAGCTCGGTTTGAATTGTTGTCCAAAGCGGTTTGCCTGGTCTTGCGAGTCGCG
>CAZIGP010000344.1:342-5601 GCA_964538425.1 uncultured Pirellulales bacterium
CGATTGGCAGGGGAGTCGCGGCCGTTCTTTCAGCCACGAGCCATAATCAACCAGTTCCAACCCCGTGCCTAATGGAAATCGATGGGCCGAAAGTATTTGGACGTGTGAACTGTAATTGAATAAATCTTCTTCGGCATTACAAATCAGCGGCCGATGTACACGACGATCTGCCGCATGAAGTTGTTTGGAGATGTTTGCCACACTAGCCAATTCGCGTGACGCCAGGCCAGTTCCTAAATGCCATGCCAAAACGCTGTCGTACATCGGTCCGATTTCTGGCAAAGGCTTGGCTTTTTCTCCCGCGAGATTATCGGGCGATTGTTGCCAACCAGAGTCTGGCGGCGGCGAGACAAGCCACATTCCTAGCTGCTTTGCTTCCTCCAGCATTTGTGGTGTTGGCGGCGAGGAAATGCGAACGGCGTTAAAGCCCAACTCTTTTAGCCACGCCAAGGGTTCGCCTTGCGATTCAATGATCCGCGGGAAAAAAGGACGACCTCCAACTTGTAAAATCGTGCCGTTCAGCGTTACTTGCCGCGGGCTAGGATTGCCGTTGGCCGATTCGCTTGAATCGTTTCCGCTGGCGAGATTCGTAGTCCCACCGTTGGAGGAATTTGAGTCCTCAATTGCTGCTGCCGGTTGCACCGGCAGTGTGCGCGGCACTAGTCCCGTCAGTTCCAAGTCATCGATAACTGTCGTTGTTTGTCCTTGCCCGCTATAGACATTCAACCAAATCTGATCGATATAGGCCTCGCGCGATTCAACCTGTGGGCCAATTTGTGCCCGTAGTACGCGAACTTGCCGGCTTAAAAGCTGTGGCGTATCGGTAATGCGCAACTGCTGCCATTGTCCTGGTTGCGAATAACTGCTGCCACGAATGAGCGTCGTTAACGGTTTTCCGGTACGTGGATCATTGGCTTGTGGCAGCACCACTCGAGCCAGAATTTGAATACCGGGTCGATCCCCTTTGACCCACACGCTGGGCACTGCTTCCGCCACTACGCGCGCGGGCGGAACATCGTGTGAAAAATAAACATACGTGCCATCTGCCGCTTCAATGTGCACATATTCGGCTCCCTGCCCAGAATGCGGTGTCCCCATGACTCGCTGATGTTGCAACACTCGATGTGCAACGTCAGCTTTTGCTTCTCTCCAACTTGTCTGCGGTGCTTCAAATCCTTCTTGCCAGGCAGCCGACGCTGCTTGGGTAAAAACGATTGTTAAAACGATCAACACCGCGCAGCCGCAAAGCAGCATCTGCCAAAGCGATGAGAAGTAAGTGGCTTTAAAGTAGCGCGATCTTAGAAGCATCCGTGCCTAATGAATCAATTTCACATCATGTGAATAACGCTGCGTATTTTGATGCAAGTCGGCCTTGTATCAAGATTTACGACTCGGCACCAGATCGACGGTGGTGGTAAGGCAACATTGCTGTGCGGATGCTACAAACAGTGGATTTTGCCGCAACTTTAGATTACTAATGAACTTAGGGCATGGAATCGAACGGGAACATTCGTGGGCACGCCGCCTGCTCTACCGGCTTATCCCACCTTAGATCTTCCACTTTTAGCCCACAGAGAAGCCGATGCCTGACATGAATCCTAGCAGCCGCTTAGACCAACTTTCGGTCGACGAACTTCCCGCCGACATTATTTCTCTTTCGAAGGCGATTGAAGAGCTTCCGGCTCAACATCGCGCTCATCTTGGCCCGGTATTGGAGCGAGTCGTTGAAAGCACCAAACGCCGCCGCCGCATTCTTAATCTTGTCCAAGATGCTCTTAGCCAGTTGCGGCTGGATATGAAGTACATGATGTTCGATCTTGAAGCCACCCGCCGAGAACGTGACGAATACCGTCAGCAGTTAGATGGGATTTAAAGAAAAGCCGGGCGTACTTGGTAGTTAAATGCGGGAACAATGAGAGGGGTATGGAGATAGCTCACGCCGTATAATTTCCCCTTTTTTTTCCGCTCATTGCAGCCGGTCTTTCCTCGGGATACGATAAACTAAACGTCGGTCCGTCGGGTCCATCGGACCGCAGGAACGTACCACCGCTTTGGGAATACCTGCTTTGCAAGCCATGTCAGAATGGACCGCCGAAAAAATTGCTCAAGCTGCTTTCGACCGCGATCTGGTTTCGGAGCGCGAACTGAGCGAAGTCTGGAACGAACTTGGTAGCAGCCACAACATTGACGTTGAGCAGTTTAAGCAATGCCTGTTACGACGAGAGCTAGTCACCAATTATCAGCTTGAAAAGCTGCTCAAAGGCGATCGTAACGGTTATTTCTACGGCGACTATAAAGTTCTTTATCTCGTCGGCAAAGGCACATTTGCTCGAGTCTACCGTGCCAGCCATCGCCACACCGGCCAGATGCGCGCACTGAAAGTGCTACGCAGCCAGCTTTTCAAAGAGAAAGACAAACGGGAGCAATTCATTCGTGAAGGTGAAATGGGGCAAGCGTTACGACACCCTAATATTGTCAGCCTGCTCGAAGCCATTGCTGAACAATACTCCTGCTACATTGTGATGGAATTCGTCGAAGGGCAAAACCTGCGAGAATTTCTCAAACGTCGTGGAAAATTCGAGCCGCTTGAGGCCACTCGATTGGCCACAGACATTTGCCGTGGGCTTGATTACGCTTTCCAGCGCGGCGTGACGCACCGAGATCTAAAAGCTTCGAACGTACTCGTTTCAAGTCTCGGTCAAGCGAAGCTGGTGGATTTTGGCTTGGCAGGTGTCGACGATACCGACGCTGAACTGGAAAAGATGGAAAATGCACGAACCATTGACTACGCCGCGCTCGAGCGTGCCACGGGCGTGCGAAAAGACGACACGCGCAGCGACATTTTTTTCCTCGGCTGTATTTACTATCAAATGCTTACAGGCCGGACGGCGCTGGAAGAAACGCGAGATCGCCTTGCGCGGCTTAGCCGCACCAGGTTGGAAAACATTGTTCCCATCGCACAATTAATGCCCGATTTACAAAGCGAAATCATCGGCGTGGTAAATAAGTCTTTATCGCTTGATCCTCTGGCGCGTTATCAATCACCGGCCGAAATGTTGTCGGATCTGGTAGCGATTGGCGAACAATCCGCATCTTCAGGCAGCAATGGCGCGGCTCAAAAAGTTATCGGTGCTTCCGGCAAACAGCGCACGCTGATGATTGTGGAGCCGAATCCGCAGTTGCAAGAAACGTTGCGTAACCAATTTAAACACAAAGGTTACCGCGTGCTGGTTAGCAACGATCCCCAGCGTCCTGCAGGATTGTTTACCGATGCAAATCAGCCGGCCGATTGCGTCTTGTTCAGTGCTTCGAGTCTCGGCGAAGAATCGCTCGAAGCATTTAACGAATTTGGGGAATTGCCGCAAACAAAAAAAATTCCTGCTGTTTTGCTGCTTAGCCCTAAACAAAAATCTTGGACTAACCGGGCGAAAACGAGCGATATTCGCGCCACTGCGACTGCGCCGATTAAAATGAAAGAGCTGCTGGCGCTGTTCGATAAGCTGACCGACGTGCAAAAATAAATGCACAAAAATTCACTAACCATTTCTTTTGCCAGAACTTCTTTCTGGGCAACCGCTTACGTTGTCTCGTCCAAAAAATTTCTGTCTCGGTCGATTTTCTTGTTGACTTCGCTTCCTATCTTGATATGATCACACGTACAGTATTCGATTAGTTGGTATTCGTCGGGGCCGTAAGATTACGGTATTCGATCGGAGCCCGTTGCTGGATGTAATTCCGGCTGCGGGCTTTTTTTATGCGCTTACAAAAAATCGCGGAGACAGTGCAAACGCATTCAGGAGAAAAAATGACGAAATTCGAATGACGAGTGGGGTTTTAATCACCAAATAACCAATCAAAAAATCATCACTTTAAGCATAAAGCTTGGAAATTAATTTCGCTCGTCATTCGAATTTTATCATTTCTCTTGATTTAAAGCCGTTCTGAAATTCACAAACGTCACGTTTTTAAGGAGTTTTATCATGTTACACGCCGCTAACCTTTCGCCGCTACTTCGCTTTGTTTCGATGCGCGACTTGCTCGATCTTTTCACGCTGTTGCGAGATTTCCGCGAGCCACTCGCTTCACCCGAAGGCTTACAACGTGCCATCCAGTTATTACTTAAGATCGGAGAATCGCTGGGCATCGATCCTGCTTTGCTCGCGCGATTACGTTCGATTGCTGAAGAACCACACGTGTTTGAAATCTTGCTTGCTGTGTTGCGATATGCGTTAAGCCTGTTTGATCAAACACCGCAATCGACCGGCGACGATACAGTAACGCGAGACAACATTTCCATCCAATCGCTCAGTTTGGCCGACTGGTTCGCAATTGTGATGCAACTTATCGAGCTTCTTCGCCGCTTGCGACAACAACAAACATCCTAAATCGCGACGTACCAATGATCTCCGCGGATATACATCCGCGGCTGTTACTTTTCAGTTCCTAACCTCTGACTCCTGGTGTTTTACCATGCCTCATCTCCCGCCTTTTCGCGTCGAATCGGTTTTAACTGCGCTGGCTGAGACCATCGACTGGGGTCTCACCGCTTATCACATCCCTGACCATTGGAAACGCACTCGCGGCCAAGGTGTGAAAGTCGCGGTGCTCGATACTGGCATCGACGAAGCGCATCCGGATCTCGTTGAAACAATCGACGACGCGCGAGATTTCACTCGCAGCCGTTTCGGTCCGATCGATCGTCACGGCCACGGCACACATACCGCCGGTACAATTGCCGCGCGGCAGAACACCGTGGGCGTCGTCGGCGTTGCGCCTGATTGTCGATTGCTCATCGGGAAAGTGCTTGGCGATTCTGGTGCCGGTCCTACATCTGCCGTTGCGGCGGGAATCGACTGGGCCTGCGACGCCGGCGCCGACATCATCAGCATGTCGCTCGGTTCAGCTCAACCAGAACGCGAGTTGCTCATCGCCGTGGAACGCGCTGCGCTCAAAGGTAAATTCATCATCGCCGCCGCTGGAAACGACGGCCGTGATAACAGCGTAAATTTTCCCGCTCGTTGGCGAGATACGATTGCTGTAGCTGCCGTAAATCGCGATGGTCGACTGACGCGATTTTCTTCGCGCGGTCCTGAAGTCGATATTGCCGCTCCTGGCGAAGATATTCTTTCCACCTGGCTGCATGGCGGCTATGCAAAACTTTCCGGCACGAGCATGGCCACACCGTTTGTGTCGGGTGTTGTTGCACTCGTGATTTCATTGCATAGCAATCTTGAGCGAACACACACGCCGCTGCGCAAC
>CAZIGP010000345.1:0-5598 GCA_964538425.1 uncultured Pirellulales bacterium
TAGCGTCGATATCAAGCAAGTTTATTTGCAGTCCCTCTCGTGCGAGTTCGAACGCTATCGCGCGCCGATTCCCTGTTTCAGCTACTGTGTGTATGCAGCGTTTGCCTTGAAGAAATTTCATAGGTTTTCCTGTTCAGCTCTTTACAACCGCTGCGGAAATTGCCGACGCCCATCGTCGCGGCGTCAATCGCAGCAGCAAACGATTGATTTGATAAACAACCCCTGGCGTAATTAACATTTTGCGTTTGAACATGCCGGCGATAGCTTTGCGTGCAACATAATCCGACGGAATGGTCAAAAGTTTCATCAAAAACGATTTTTTGTGATGGGCGACATCGTGAAACTCCGTAGGCATAAAGCCTGGAGCCACCACACTGATACTTACGTTGGTTTTCCGCAATTCATACCGCAATGACTGCGTCAGCGTAATCACATACTCCTTCGCTGCAGAATAAATTGAATACCGTGGAATCGGTTGCAGCGCGGCGAACGACGAGACTTGCAAAATGTGCCCATAATGTTGCCTGCTCATGATTTCGGCAAACAATCGAGTCAATGTTGTCAGTGCCGAGATATTGACTGCGATCATCTCGTTGATCTGCTCTAGCGACTGCTCCAAGAATGGCCCAAAATAGCCAAAGCCGGCATTGTTAATCAAAATATCGATCCGCAGCCCAGCGGCTTGGATGGCGTCGAACAATTGCTGCGCACCTTCCCAAGTTGAAAGGTCGGCCGGCTGCACCACAACTTCGATACCATGCGCTTGCCGTAATTCGCCCGCTAATGCTTCCAATCGGTCGCGTCGCCGGGCAGATATCACCAGATTGATGCCACGTGCCGCTAGCAATCGCGCAAATTCAACGCCTAAGCCGCTGCTGGCTCCGGTGACCAAAGCTCGTTGTCTGGCAGCATCCATGCCGCATATCCTGGTGCCTGAAAGCCGGGCAGCCTAGCAAAATCGGCCGTGTGAAGCGAGAGAAAATAGAAAACCCCGCGAACATACCCGAGAAATACGATGTCGTCTCCTTGAACCCGTCAAGCAAGCATCGTATTCTGCCCAATTCAGTGAATTTTGCTTCTAGACCCCAGCCTTTGATTTTTAACCATGTCTGACCGCGTTTTTAATTTCTCCCCCGGCCCGGCCGTTTTGCCAGTACCAGTTCTCCAGCAAGCTCAACGCGAGCTTTTAAGCTTGCCAGGCGTGGGCATGTCAGTGCTCGAAATCAGTCACCGCAGCAAAGCGTTTGACGCCATCCTCGCTGAAGCCACACAAGGGATTCGTGATTTGCTCGGCGTGCCGCAGGGCTACCACATTCTGTTTCTGCAAGGTGGCGCAAGCTTGCAGTTTACCATGTTGGCCATGAACTTGTTGCGCGCGAGCGGCAAAGCGGCTGATTACATTCTCACGGGTACCTGGGGTAAAAAGGCCATTGATGAAGCCAAGCGAGAAGGGGAAGTGCGCACTGCTTGGGATGGGAAAGCAACAAATTACGATCGGTTGCCGAAATCGAGTGAATTGAAACTAAACCCCGAAGCGGCTTATGCACATTACACCGACAACGAAACCATTCAAGGTGTCGAATTCACTGCTCCTCCCGAAACCGGCAATATCCCGCTGGTTTGCGATGCCTCGAGCAATTTCCTCAGCCGGCCAATTCCCGTGAGCAAGCATGGGCTAATCTATGCTTGTGCTCAAAAAAACGCTGGCCCCTCTGGTGTAACGGTGGTGATCGCTCGCGACGATTTGATTGAGCGCGCTCCGAAAAATCTGCCGCCAATGCTCGACTATCGGCAATATGCCGAAAACGAATCTCGCTACAACACCCCGCCGACATTTGGTATCTACGTTGTCAATTTGATTTGCCGCTGGCTGAAAAATGACATCGGCGGTTTGGCCAAGATGCAAGAGTTGAACAAATCGAAGGCGGCGCTGTTGTACGACGTCATCGACAAAAATCCCAAGCTTTACCAAGGCCATGCCCAGGCAGATTGTCGCTCGCAAATGAATGTCACGTTCCGTTTGCCTAGCGAAGAGCTGGAAAAAGCCTTCCTGGAAGGTGCGAAACAACACAAATTGATTGACTTAAAAGGCCATCGATCAGTGGGTGGTATTCGTGCTTCAATTTACAATGCCATGCCGCGGGAAGGTGTCGAAACGCTCCGTCAATTTATGCTGGATTTCGCCAAGCAGCACGGGTAATAAAGGCGGATAACACGGTTACGCCGCTTTTTGCGGGGGCAGATCGATATTTGCCTAGTCGCCGCAGTTTGCTACCATTCCCCGCTTTTCGTGGGCCAGTTTCGGCAGGTTTGAATTTCAACAAGTCGCTGGGCCATTCGCGGCATTTGAAGCGACGAACTTCTCCCTCGGTCATGGAGGACCGGAATGCAGGGGGCTTGGCGAGTTTTAATCTGTGGCATGCTTGCAACGTCTCTTGGCGGCTGCGCGATGTGGCGCGCGAAGACGGTTGCGCTCCCTGAAAAGCATTATGTTCCACTGGATCAGCTCGTCATTCATAGCAATTTTGAATTGCCTAGCCAGCACCGACTGCTGCAAGAGATTAACAGTCAGCGGGTTGATGTCAGCAGTAAATTGAATCTGCCGGTTTCCGATGAGGCGATTCACGTCTATCTGTTTAAAGACGATCAGCAGTATTACGACTTCATTCGACAGAAATATCCAAACCTGCCCGACCGGCGAGCGTTCTTTATTGAGACCGATACACGGTTGACGGTCTTTGCCCATTGGGGAGATCGCGTTGCGGAAGATTTGCGGCATGAAGTTGCTCATGGCTACTTGCATTCGGTATTGACCAATTTGCCGCTGTGGTTGGATGAAGGATTGGCTGAATATTTTGAGGTGCCGCGCGGCACGCATGGATTGAATCCGTCGCACGTCAGCGAACTCAATCGATTAGCTAAGGAAGGGCATTGGCGGCCTGATCTGCGACGTTTGGAAACCTTTCGTTCGCCGGCTGAAATGTCGCAAGCCGATTATGCTGAAAGTTGGGCGTGGGTGCATTGGCTGCTCGAAACGGAACCGGCGCGCAAGGCACTCATGCAGGAATATTTGGTCGATTTGCGACGAACGGGCGTACCTACGCCGCTGTCGCTTTACTTGCGACGTTTGGAGGGGAATCCTGAGCAATCATTGGCGGCCTATGTCCAGGGATTGGAAGGGAAACGGTGAGACAGACGTACGCGGCTTGCGTTTTCGCTGCTCAATCGTTGTCTGTCATTCTTTGCGAAATACTGCGCCGCTGTCGGCTTGATGAAAGCCCAGCTTTTTATAGAGCGCCAAGGCTGCTGTGTTTTGCTGCATGGTTTGTACTTCGACGAGTGCCACACCTTGCTCGGCAGCTTGACGTAGCACATCGCAAAGCAGGCAAGCCGCCATGCCTTGGCGGCGGTGTGTGCCAGCGACTTCAACATCAATTAGGCCTGCGGCTCGTACGCCCCAGGTTTGGCTGAAGGGTTCCATGTCGATCAGTGTCGCTTCGGCAATCGTTGTGTTCTCATCACGCAGTTTCAACGTGTATTTCACCCGCGAGATGTTGTCGAACGTGCAGGAATCCCACCACGATTTGATTGGTGGATCAAAAGTTATTTCCACTTCGGTTCGGCGCCGTAGCAACATTTGTTGTCGGTCGACCACCGGGCGATAACTGGCCAATTCGCGGTGCAACACTACTGTGCGGTCGATTTCTCGATAGCCGGCATCGCGGAAGAAACCTTGATTCTGTGAGTCCGTATCTAAGATGCCGGGCAATTCGCTGCCGCCATACAACCCTACATAAAACGAATTGAGCGGTTTGATGCCGCCGCCGTAAAGCACTTTTGCACCGCGACTGCGAAGATAGGCTTCGCAGCGGGAGATCAATTCGGCGGCAATCGCCGCTTCATCGGGATGCGGTGAAATAACCACCATGATCGAGGCGCCGAATTCATAGTCGAGCTCCATCTCATTCTGGTTGGGGCCAAAGCCAGCATGAGCGAAACCAACCGGCTGGTCATCCTCGGTAGCAACAATGAGCCCGTGTTTGTCGAAGTAGGGTTTCGCAAAGACAACGCGCTCTAGTAGCGCCGCGGTCATCGGCTGTGCGTATCCGCGTAAACCGGAACGCATGCGCCAAATGCCCGCCAAGTGCGGCGGATCGCTATTGCGAAACGAACGATAACCGATCAAGGGGCCAACTCGCGATGATGCATATCTATGAAATACCCTCGCCTACGATAGCAAAGTATACGGAATCGAAACAAGCGGGATTATTTCGCAATCAATTAATTCAGCATACAGACCGAAGATATCACCCTATAAAATGAGTTCATTTGCGGTTTAACCATTGCAAAGTGCAGTATTTTGAACCGTGCTGCTTTCAAGGAATTTCTACCCACACTTGCTCTGCTTCTACCTTGGTTTCAAACCGTGGCTGCGTCACAGTCGGGCTAAACTGGTGTTTGCCGGTACAAACATCGAACTGCCAGCCATGCCAAGGGCAAGTAACGATGCAACCGGTCAGTTCGCCTTCGCCCAGCGGTCCGCCTTGATGAGGGCAGATGCCGTCGAGTGCGAAAAATTGTCCATCGACGTTAAACAGTGCAATGACACGCTCTGCAACGACGGCCTCCAAGCTACGTCCTGAAGGGCAATCTTCTACCGCGGCGATTTTGTGCCAAGCCATAAGCAAATTGTATCTGTCAAGAATCAAAGCTTGCAGAGATAGTAGTAGTTGATCATGTCGTGTGGCAACTCTCGAACTTCGACACTTTTGAAACCCGCATCAGCCAGCATCTTTAAGGCAAGTTGTTTCCCCCAAGTTGCGCCGAGTCCTGGGCCACCGGCCGCCAAGGATACCGACATGCAGTGGAGGCATGAAACGGTGTACAAGAATGGTCCCAGCGGGTGGTTCACATTCTCCTCCAATTGGCTCGATGCCTTGATGTCTTGCATTAAAAATGTGCCGCCAGGTTTGAGCGACTTGGCAATGTTCTGCAGCACCTCGGCCGGTTTGGCTTGATCGTGAATGGCGTCGAACGCGGTAATGAGATCGAATACTTGTGGCTCATCAAAGCTGGCAACGTCTCGAACTTCGAACCGGGCGTTTTTTAGGCCACGGTCGTTGGCTTCGGCTTGAGCTGCTGCCGTTCCTTCTTTGGAGATGTCGTAACCAGCAAAGCGGCTGTTCGGAAAATGGGCTGCCATTTCGTTGATCGCGCGGCCACTGCCGCAGCCGACATCCAGCACATTGATACCTTGCTTCAATCGATCAACCAATCCGGGCACGAGAGGCAGGATGGCATCTTTCAGTGCTGAGACGGTTGTTTGATTGCTTTCCTCCGCCATCACGGGATGAAACCGATGGTAGCAGTCGTAACCTACGCCTTTGCCGTTGTGGAACGCTTCGAGAACGTGATCTTCGACATTGCCGAGAATTGAAACCCATTGGGTCATCGCAGCCATATTGTTTGGTACGGCCGCGCGCGTGAGGCAAGCGGCGTGTTCTTCAGGAAGGTGATAGGTTTTGTTCTTTTCGTCGTACTCCACGGTGCCGCTGGTAACCATCGCGCCGAGCCACTCGCGCACATAACGCTCGTTCA
>CAZIGP010000346.1:0-5597 GCA_964538425.1 uncultured Pirellulales bacterium
GAACTGTGGTCCGACCGTAAGCGCCGCCGCGATCAAGCGATGGCGCTGCACTGGAATACGCCGATCGTGCACGACGGCTATCTTTACGGTTCAAGTGGCTATCATTCTCCTGAGGCAGAACTGCGCTGTGTCCAGTGGAAAACCGGCAAGATCATGTGGAGTGTACCCGACCTGAAACGCTCGTCATTGCTGTTTGTCGATGGCACACTCGTCTGCCTGAGCGAAGACGGCATCCTCCGACTGCTCCGCGCCACACCAGAGCGCTACGACGAACTTGCCAAGTGGACTCTAAAATCCGAAACGGGCGCGTCGCTACTCAAACAACCCGCCTGGGCAGCACCCTCACTCGCTCGCGGGCTCCTGTACGTGCAAGGCGCCGACAGGCTGGTGTGTTTGGAGTTGATTAAAGAGGCGGGAAACAAAAATTGAGAGGGAAGCGATCAACAGCAAGCGAACATGAGGTGGAAACGCGATTTAGAGGTGTCCTCTTACTTTGTTGGATGC
Source organism: uncultured Pirellulales bacterium (assembly GCA_964538425.1). GTDB lineage: Bacteria > Planctomycetota > Planctomycetia > Pirellulales > JADZDJ01 > JADZDJ01. The sequence goes on from CAZIGP010000346.1 coordinate 505, forward strand.
GTAGTCTTTAGCACGACATCCAGAACAAGATCAGCGCGAGGCAGATGGCGACGCCAATAAGGATCCACCAGGGTTTTTGGCTCGTGGGGGTGTCTTCCCCCGAGATGTATTGGCCGCAGTAGGGACACTGCACGGCATCTTCGTAAATCGGCTCGTGACAGTAAGGACACTCATCCGTGGTGTCACTATCGTCCGAGTAAGACTCGTAAGGGGCTTCGTCGTCGTCAGCATCATCATCGTATGTCGGCATAGGGTTTTTGAAGATTGAACGCATGCCACCTAGTTTTTAGCCACATTACGGTATATAACCACTTCGCGATAGACGACAGAAGCCGGAGTCCGGTGAATCAAAAAGAGTGCAGAGGGCGAAAGGGTCGATTGGATGTGGCGTTTGTTTCGACTCTCATCCGTTATTTTGGGAGCTTGATCCCCGGCTCCAGACACCGGAAAGGTAGGTGGCAAGAAATTTTTTCGGGCCCTGTCGAATTGGCCGTTGGGTAATCGACTATTAGGTGAAGTATCGATGAGATGCCCGTATTTGGCCGAAGATTTCGGCGAGGATGGCAAAGATGAACGAGACTTTACTTTACAATCGTGCAGACAAATCGCCTAACTTTTTTAGCACTTTTCTGACCGTGCTGGCGTGGCTGCTGCCGGCAACCTGTTTAGTTTGGATACCGCAAAATTTGATGTCGCTGGCACTTGGCCTGTGGCGGCTGACAGGGCTGGAGCTTTCGACGACAGCGACGATTTACTTGCAGTTCGGGCTGCTCTTGCTAGGCCTGAGTTGGCTGAGTTTTTTGATTGTGCGGTCGATCGTTCGATTCGTCTTTGAGCCGTCAGCAACAATCGGAGGAAACAAGAAGAGGACGATCGGAGACGGGGAGAAAAAAAATATGGCAAAGGCCGCTGACTATTGCTGCCTGATCCCCGACTCTTGTAGGTGTGAAGGGGTAACTCGATGGAATGCGACGATGAATGATTTTCGCCCACGAGCGCAACGAGCGTGATTGCAACAAAGCCGATGGTAATTGCATCACTCAAAGTCGAGTTCGATATCGTGGTCGTCGCCGGCTTCAATTTTTGCCAACGGTACTTGGCCTCGTCTCGTCAGAAAAAGCTGGTCGTCGACCGACTCGACCATGCCCAACTCGATGAGGCGATCGGCGACGCCGGGGTTAAGTTGCTTACCGAGTCGATGGCCAATGATAATGACGCCCGCGCGGAGATCATTGATGGATGGGTTCATGTTCGCTCTCTGAATATTAGGCGGGATGGACTAGTTCGATTCGTGTGTTTTCATTTCCGCGCAGCGCTTTTAAATCGTCCACCGAGTAAGTACTTCCGTCGGTCAAACGGATATAGACATGACCCACGTAAGTCACTGTCGCGGTTCTCGCCACGCTCGGCGCGCCGCTCGATTGGAGTGGAAGAATAGATACAAGATCGCCGCGCGCAATCTGACGACACGATTCAGCCGCCATAGGGCACCTGTGATGGGTAAGCCGGCGGCTAAGGGTAGCGCAAAATGCACTAAGAGAAGTCGCGGGGAAAGTTCTGTACTATAGCACCCTTCGGGATCACCCACAGCAGGAAAACAGCAAAAGCCTTGCAGTATTACTAAGTTATGACAGATTGTGGATGAATTAAGGTATTCTCGGGCTTTTGCCGGGAAAAATTTTACGCTCATGGCGAGTCGCCATCGCCGGGCCCTTGCCGTCGATCGAGCTCTTCGATTTGCTCGAATGCCGCACGTGTATTTTGCTTTTGGCGAATGCCTTGCGTGGCGAGGTACAAAATTGCATCGGCAAGGATTCGCAATTCCGAAGTGGTATCGGGCCTTGCGGCAAGATCCAAAACCTTTTGAAGGCGCTCGGGAAGTGGCTGAGTCATGCGATTTCTCCCTGATGCGCAATTGTACGCAGCAAGAGTCGCAACGTTTGTGGAGAAAGCAATTTGGCGTAATTTAGCTGAAAATTAAGGCACAGGCGATTAGCAACTGAAGAAAAGAAAACGGCCCGCAACCCCAGGTGCCCGAGGCGACATTCCATGCAGAGTTCGCCAATCGGCTGCGGGCCGTCGAGAGTATCGGAACGAAAGTAACCCGGCTTACGCTGCTTACTCAGCCGGGGAGGGGATAAGCAAAACCGCACGTGGAACAATGATTTCGACAATTGCTCAAGCGGCTTCTAATTGCTCAGGAAGAAAATCACCCTGCCATTGAATGCGGCCATCTTTGCCGACTTTTTCGATTCCGTATCCTTCGCGAGGCGACTTGTAGACAACCACCCCAACTTCACCAATTTGCGGCGGAGTAAAATCGGCATCGTAGGAACGAGGTGCCGAGATAATTCGAACTTCGTCGAAGATCTTGAATTTGGCGATGTCCACTATGGTTCTCCTTAAGTAAGTCGAGCGCAAAAAAATCTCGCCTACACTTGCACGTTCCGATGGCAAGGAGAAACGTGAGGCTGTCCTGGACGGAGTTCCGGTTATATCGACGGGACTGGATGGAAACTTGATCCTTAATCAATTCCAACGCTCTGTTGAATGCCCACCGGAGGACGGAAAACGACCAGAATATTGATGGTCGGATTTTAAACGACCAGAATGGTCGCGATGTCGGCTCACCAAATAAGCAATTTGTCTCAACAGTTTTTGGCTCACTGCCAATAATCGTTTCGTTTTTGCGAGCAATTCCTCATTCTCCTTCATAATATTAAACCGTTCCTTCCGCGGATGCTTTTATCTGCTTTTCTCGACCGCAATCGCCGTGCCCAGAGGTAGCATTTCGACGTCGCACTTGCGCGCTGGCAAAATCTTTCGTAGTCGAAGTGCTATGATTGAAGTGTTCAAGACACTCTTCTCATTCCGGCGCAGGATGGCGCAGACATCGAGATCTTTTTATGCTGGGAGCACTACTTACCTTGCTAGCAATTGTTTGGTGTTCGTTGGTGGGTTGGGTAACGTGGAAAATCATGTCTCGGGGACCGTGATTTCGGTGGAATTGCTAAGTGTCCTGCTTCGATTCGCGATTAAATTACCGTTGCGGCGATTTAATCTCCATCGTAACGGTGATCCAAACCGTGTAAGATGAATGCTGGACGGGCGATCCTCTTTCACTGACCAACTGCCGGCCATATGGTCGATTCCCTTGCCGACCGCTGTACGTTTACGTGCGGCGTAGTCACTCTTTTCGAGGGAAATGCGCTATGCTTCGTACGAACGAAGTTTCGAACAAAGACTTGTTGAAATCGGTGAATCAGCGACTCGGCCGCACGGGGACCTCCGGGCACTCGCGTGTGGCGGCGGGCGTGCAACACGGAGTGGTGACGCTGACAGGCACGCTGGACCACGAAATGCATCGCCGTGCTATCGTGCAGGCTGCCAGTCGTGCTCCCGGAGTTCGCCAAGTGGTCGATCAGATGACGCTGATCACGAAAAAGAAATACTAGCCTATTGTGAAGCGCAGTTTGCTTTCCACGAAGCGAGCATCGCGCAAAGTGATTGATCCGTTCGCCAACGTGGTTGGTTCCATTTTTAATTGAAAGCCTCAAATGCATACTTTGAAGCCCATCCCGTTGCACTTGCCGCAGCCTCGACCGCTATGTCCGGTTTGCGGAGTGGCGTCGTATTCTCGCGATGGCATTCATCCTCAATGCGCAACGATTCAGGCCGATGAACCGCGCAGCACACAGATTCGGCTACTGCGTGTGGAAGAAAATAAGAAGCGAGCCGCACAACAACAACGGTGGGAAAAACAATGCTCCAAGTGCAAAGCGAAAGTTCATGTGCGACTTTTGCATTGCCGATGCGGGCATGTTTTTGGTCGTTAGTGGGGCGAGCGGCAGAATCACTTGAGGGCAAACAACTGCTTTGGCATTAGGCTAAACGTCGAGGTTGCGGACTTCGAGCGCGTGTTTCTCGATGAACTCGCGGCGGGGTTCGACGTGATCCCCCATCAGGCAGCGGAATAGGTCGTCGGCGCCGGAGACGTCATCCATCTTCACTTGCAGGAGCGTGCGGTTGGCAGGGTCGAGCGTAGTGTCGCGCAGCTCTTCGGCGTTCATTTCGCCGAGACCTTTGAAGCGGGCAACGGTGAGGCCGCGGCCGCCTTGAGCTCGGACGGCAGCGGGCAGGCCACGGAGATCTTCCAGTCCCATGTTGTGATCGGCGCGGCGGAGGATGTAGCGAGCATCTTCGCTGCCGGTGCGTTCTTGCGGAATGAGCGATTGGATGTCGAAGCCCATCGTCGCCAAGTCGGCCAGGTTCGTGTTGATCGAGCGCACTTCGTGCAGTTCGACAATGTGCAAGCGGCGAGGGGTACGGCCGTGGCCATTTTGCTTTTCTTCGCCGGGCGCGGCGGCAGGCAGCGGCACTTCGGCCGCAGGATCGGCAGGTGTGGGGGTGGCGCCGCCGGCGACGGTGACTTCTTCGCCAGTTTTTTCTTCATGCTGCGCGACGAAGCTATCGAGATCTTCGCGGCGCGTGAACCAATGTTCTTCGGTGCCAAGATAGACGTGATAGATCGGCAGCTTGCCGGTAACCGGGTCTTGCCGCAGGGCGTGGGTGCGCAGGCTGATGCCGCGGCGCTCGAGCGCGACCAGCGAATCTTCCATGGCGGCCAGCGTACGGCAGAGCTTGGTCATTTCGGTTTCTTTAATAATGCGGCCGTCGCCGGGTTCGAATTCGCATTCTTTCAAACCGGCATCGAGCAACTGGGTGCGCATTTCTTCTTCGGTTTGCACGTAGTAGGTGTTCTTCTTCGCCTTCACTCGAAATAGCGGCGGCTGAGCAACGTAGACATAGCCGCCTTTGATCAAGGCGAACATCTGACGGTAGAAGAACGTCAGCAGCAGCGTGCGGATGTGCGAGCCGTCAACATCGGCGTCGGTCATGATGACGATTTTGCTGTAGCGGCGTTTGGAGAGATCGACGTCGTCGCCGATGCCGATACCGATGGCGGAGATCATGCTGCGCACTTCTTCGTTTGCAAGCACTTTATCTTCGCGCGATTTGTAGGCGTTGATGATCTTGCCGCGCAGCGGCAAGATGGCTTGATACTCGCGAGCACGGCCGCCTTCGGCGCTGCC
>CAZIGP010000347.1:0-5595 GCA_964538425.1 uncultured Pirellulales bacterium
CAAGCATCGCGAATCGCTAGGCCACTGTTTTCGATCGCTGCTTCCTCCGCGGCGTGCGTTGCCCGCAAGGTTTTTTTCGATGCCCCACCAACTTCCTGAATTTGCTGCGAGTTGCGGTAGAGCACCTTTAGTACTGGCAGTGGCTGGCGTTCTAGTGGCAGGCTCTCCGTCATCTGCCAGGCGGGCAACATTGCCATCGCCGTGTGAAAACCGACGTAGTCCTCGCCCCCGAATGCTTCGGCGTTCGCCAAAGCCGCCGCTGAGATTAATTGCCGAAGATCGGATTGGCCGCGGGCAAGCTTTTCAATGAGTAGTGGCTGTAGCTTGTCGGGCGGAGTACTTTGCATCAGGTCGACCAATGTATCATACTCACCGAACTGGAGCGAATCGCAATCCTCCTCCGCAATAGCGGTCGAAAAGCCTAGTTCCTGAGCCAATGTTGCTCCCAAGCCGGCAGCCAACATTCCGCCACCAACCGATTCCAGGAATCTTCGCCGAGTAGTCGCCATTGTGATTTCTCCGGGCAAAAGGAAAAGAAAGAAGCGGACCCTGCAGCTTGCCACAACCGCCTCTAATTAGATCAACGTAGCGGCGTTACACGCTAGTCATCGAGGCCTGTAAAAACAGAGAGGCGGTTGTAACGCTCCCGCGTTAAAATGAATGTGTTCCTGCACTGTCGAGGCGATCATCTCGATCGGATTTGGCAATGTCATCCACCGTTTGCCCTAGCCAAGAAACCTTACATGCCTTTGCCCTGGGCAATTTGGGCGGTTCTGAGTGGACGTCAACGGCTGCCCACGTTGATATTTGTGGATCTTGCCAGACGTTGCTGGAAGGGTTCGACGGCGTTTCGGACAAGCTCCTTCATGAGCTTCACCAACTGTCGTCGGTGCCTTCGTCGAATCGTAGCGAAGACGATGTCTGGGCAAACGCCCTGCTCACTCGCGGGATAGCCGACTCTTTAAGCCGGCACATCGTCGCCGACGCTGGGCGAGAGTTGGCACGACGACTCCACGTGGGGCCGGTGAGGCTCGATCGGTTTGAGCTTCAGGCAGAACTGGGTGTCGGTTCGTTCGGACACGTTTTCCGGGCTTGGGATCCCAAGCATGAACGAATCGTGGCGCTCAAGGTGCAGCGGGCCGGCATCTTCGCCACACAAGAAGAAACCCAAAGGTTCCTGCGCGAGGCGCGGAGTGCCGCAGCCCTGAAGCATCCCGCCATCGTTTCGCTCTTCGAAACCGGGGCCACCGAGGACGGCGTCTGTTATCTCGTCTGCGAATATATCGAAGGACATACGCTCGAGCAGCAGCTCAAAGAAAATTCTCCACCAGCCGACGAGGCTGCCCGACTCACCGCCCAACTCGCCGATGCGCTCCAATACGCGCACGACCAGGGCGTAATCCATCGCGACATCAAGCCGTCCAATATCATGATTGACGAGCGGCGACACGTTCACTTGATGGATTTCGGACTGGCCAAACGAGAAACGGGCGAGATGACAATGACGTCCGACGGCCGCGTTGTCGGAACACCCGCCTATATGTCCCCCGAGCAGGCTTGCGGCGGTTCGCACAGCGTCGACGCGCGGAGCGATGTTTACAGCCTCGGCGTTGTGCTCTATGAGACCTTAACAGGTCAGCGACCATTCCAAGGTGACCGCCGACAATTGTTGTTACAGGTACTGGAGGAAGATCCTCGTGCACCACGTCTCGTACAGCCTAGCATTCCTCGCGACCTCGAGGTTATTTGCCTGACAGCCATGAGCAAGTCGCCTGGCAAGCGATATCAAACCGCCGGCGAGATGAGTCGCGACCTCCGACGTCACCTACAGAGAGAGCCGATCCTGGCCCGGCCGATCGGAAACTTCCAGCGCACGCTTCGCGGGTGTCGCCGCTATCCTGTTGCAGTGGGCGTGCTGATTGCTGTCCTCCTAGGTTCGATTGCAGGGCTCATTTATTTGTCGAGTTTGTCGGAATATTTTGTACGCGAAACGGCGCTCGAAGGGGCGCGTCTCGAATCGAAGATGCTCGACGAGGTTTGGCGGTTTTACAGCGAGGAAATTCAAGACCTGGATCCTAAAACGACGAACATTGCCATTACCGAAAAATACCGCACAGTGCATCCTTCGCTCCCTCTACCGGCAACGTTTGCAATCGATCTCGGCGAGCGGATCAGCACGCGCACCCCAGGCATGGAAGTGCGTGTCTTCAGTCGTTATCCCTGGCCGGGTAGAGCCGAAGGAGGTCCAAAGAGTGAGTTCGATGTCAGCGCGTTGGAATGGCTCGAAGCAAACGCGCGGCCAGACTTACAACCTCCCCAAGAGTACGCGCAGTTTATCACCGAAGGCGACCAAAGGCGTTTGTTGTACTATGCTCCCCGGTACATGGAACAAAGCTGCCTGGGCTGCCACAACGAGCCCAAAAGCCTGAGTCCGAAGAAAGACTGGAAAGTAGGCGACGTTCTCGGTGTCATGAAGATTGTTCGCCCACTCGACCGCGAGATTGAAAGTACAAGGCAAGGTTTGCGCGGCGCATTCATCCTGATGATGGTGATCGCCATGTTGCTCTCGGCTGTAAGCGTCATCGCGAGTATTGCGGCGCAGCAGCGGCGGCGGCGAAAGGCAACAGGCGCATGACTTACGACAACAACTTCAATCGCCGAAATTGTCCCGCTGGTTCGACGTCGCTCGGCTTGATTTCCGACGCTCGGCACGACGATGCTGCGGCCTGGGTGCGGCTGGTTCAACTCTATGCGCCGCTCGTGGCCTCTTGGTGCAGACGCTGGGGAGTCGCCACTCAAGACACGGTCGATCTCGTTCAAGAAGTGTTCGCGGCGGTTGCCGACCATTTGGATCAATTCCGCAAAGAGCGCCCCTCAGATTCATTTCGTGGCTGGCTGTTTACCATCGCGCGCAACAAGGCGACCGACTATTATCGTCGCCGCGCGAGCCAGCCTATCGCCATAGGCGGTACCGAGGCAGCATTGCGGTTGACCCAGATTCACGATCCCAACACGTGCTCCGAACTCGGTGGCGCGACGGTGGATACTGGATTTTCCAAACTTCTTAGCCGCGCTCTCGAATCCATCCAAGCCAGTTTTACCGAACAAACTTGGCAGGCCTTCTGGGGTGTTGTCGTCGAAGGACGCGCAACGTCCGACGTCGCCATCCAAATGGGTATGCAGTCGGGCGCCGTCCGAGTCGCAAAATCACGAGTCCTATCACGTCTCCGCACCGAGTTGGGCGATATGCCCTGATAACAATTGTCCTCGTGAGGAACGTTTTAATGCGATTTTGCGGAACTCCAATTGCCACTCTTGCAATCAAGATCAGCTATTGGCAAAGATTAGTTGTCGTCCCGGCAAAAGCGAATCGTTCTACCATCCGCAATCGCAAGATCCACGACCAAAGCGCCATGTGAGGCCAGCGCCAACCCAGTAGCTACGAACATCGACAGTGGTAAATTGTCCCAGTTGCGCCTCGTCGGGAAACATTCCGCCCGCAAACAGATCAAAATCTAATCCCGGTAACAAATCCACAATTCCTATACCGCCGGTAAAGCGGTTTCGATTGGGCACTGCAAACTGAGCTTGCACATAGTCGATCGCCGGCAGCCCGCCAGGCGGCGAAATTCCACCTGCAGAAAATCCCGGATTCGGGTTCATCGGATTCGCTGCGTAGACATAGCCCAACCGTAGCCGGCACCTGCCCATCGAATACTGCATCCCAAGTTGCATCACCCATTGATTTTGGTACACCGTGCGAAACAAATCTGCATCATCCCACAAAATGTAAAGCGCGTCCGCAGCAAGAAGCAGATCGCCGTCCATCAAACTGGTATTCGCAATGCCGAGCCCAATGTTCTGCGGCAGGTCCATATTAATATTGCGGTACTTGTCGAGATCACCATTCGGAAGCTGCAGGGCAATTGCATCGTTGAAAATAAAATGCTCGCTCGATCGATAATAGAAACCCAGCTTTGTCGCTTCTAACGCTTGCCAGGTGACGCCAACACTGCCACGCAGTCCATAGGCCGGGACCATTGCCGAACTGCCAACGAACGGACCGTCGAGAAAGGCAGATCCCATCGACATATTTCCGCCAACCGAAATTTGATCGGTCAGTTCCATTCCCACCGCGCCGCCAAGACTGAGGATGACTAATTCATTTGTGGTACCGTTACTTTCAGGTACGCTTCGGAAATCAGTTCCGGCTCCCGCATCCGTAACAAAAAAAAGTCCAAAGTTGCCCGGGCAACCAAGCGCTCGCATGTCCTGGGTAACGCCGATATTCCCAACGGCTGCACCAGGCGTATCTGAAGTAGAAGAATAGGGACTGATGACCGCGGGCCCGGCAACCGGAATTTGGCTGGTTTGGTCGAGATGCACTGTTGGCTGTGCCCACGCCCCGCCAAATTCGAATCGTGTTCCTGAAAATTGAGTCAGCGATGCCGGATTCCCGTGCATAGCAGACAGCGCATCTTGGGGTTGAGCAATGCTCGTGCCTCCCATACCGCCAGAGGCCGGCATTAACGTATTGTACAATTCGACCCCGAATGATTGCGCATAGGCGGGCAGTGCCGACATGAGACAAATAGCAGTCACGACGAAGCACACGGCTCGTCTTGACGCGATTGAAATTGTAGCGGTCACGCCAGTTATACTCCCAAGATCGCTCAAATAGCGTTCAAAATGAAAGAGTTTTGCTTACCCGCACGACTCTCCGTAGCCGCTCGGTCCTCCTAATCCTAGTAACAGTAATCGCCGACTTTTACGTGTTACTCGATCAATCAGCGCTCTTTCGATATAGCTCGCAAGAGTATCAAGCATTTCCTGGTCGTTAAAGATTTTGAAACCGCGCAACTAACGGTCTCTAAACAAGTCTCTGTGGGTGGCGTTATCCCGTTAGAATTTGCCCACAGTACCTGACCCAGCAATCCAAACAGGAGAACTGCAAAGTCGATTTGTAGGAGGCGAATCCTTTCGCCGAGAAATCCGCTACCTTACGCCAGTCGGGGAAAGGATTCCCCTCCTACAGGACCCAAATGACTTTGCTGTTCTCCTGGTAGTTCGGAGCCCTTGATTTACCGGCCCGAAGTAAGGTCGGCAGAATCGCGACCTCAATACGTCAGTCATCACCATCCCACGGCGGGGTAACTCCCAATTCCGTTTAACTTGAATGGCCGATCGGGTTGAGGCAATCGAGTGCTTTTATCGCACTTGACTGAATGCATAACTTGGCAGCGCAATCGCCTCTTTACCGTTCGGCGTCGAACTCCAAAGTATTGTCAGGAAGCGCCGGTGGTAGCCCAACTCGCTCGAGCACGGCCTGGAACTCAGCCTCCAGAAACTTTGGCTTAGCCATCGTTGTGGCAAGTTCGTTGATACGTTTCTGGAGAGCCGCGACTTTTTCAGGGTGTTTGGCAGCAACGTTGTTTTTTTCGGAAGGGTCTTGCGGGATATTGTACAGCTCTACAGCCGAAGGAAGCGTCGTGCGCCAGACTAATTTCCAGTCCCCCTCCCGGATCGCAGCTCGGTAAGGCTCAACGTTATAAACAATTTCGGTTCGTGGCGAAGACTTACCCGTGCTGATGGTAG
>CAZIGP010000348.1:0-5593 GCA_964538425.1 uncultured Pirellulales bacterium
GGTAGCGGCAGCGCCACCACAACCGCTGTTTTCACGGTCGGATTGTCGCAGGCTAGCTCTGTGCCTGTCACCGTCCAGTACACCACGGTGAACGGTACCGCGATGGCTGGCAGCGATTACTCTGCAGTTAGCGGCACGATCACTTTTGCACCAGGCGAGGTGTCGCGAACGATCGCCGTGCCGGTGCTCCGCGATCTGATTGGCGAATCAACCGAAACATTCACGCTTCAATTGAGCAATGCCAGCGGTGGAACGTTGGCGCGATCGAGCGCGATTGGCACCATCCAAGACGATGATAGTGTTTCTCCTCCTCCGCCAAGCGTCTCGATCGGCAATATATTGGTGAACGAAGGCAACAGTGGTACGGCAACAGCTCGCTTCACGGTCACATTGAGCGCCGCCGCCACAGGACCGGTGACCGTTGCTTACTCTACAGCCAACGGCACTGCCACTGCCGGCAGCGACTACACGGCCAAGAGCGGCACGGTCACATTTGCGGCTGGCGAAACCAGTAAAACGATCGACGTGTTAATTACCGGCGATACGCAAGTGGAATCGGACGAGACCTTCCTGGTTAATCTCACCTCGGCGACCGGAGCGACCATCGCAATTCCACAAGCAACGGGAACGATCCGCAACGACGATCTGCCCCCGGTATTGCCGACGATTTCAATCGGCAACGCCGCCGTGACTGAAGGAAACAGCGGCACCGTGAATATGACATTTACCGTCACGTTATCGCAAGCATCGGCAAGCCCGGTGACCGTGAGATACGCCACTGCCGACGGCACAGCCGTCGCTGGCAGTGACTACAATGCCGCTAGTGGCACGCTCACTTTTGCGGCCGGCGAAACTAGCAAAACCATCACGATTGCCGTGCGCGGCGACACACTCGTTGAAGGCACCGAAACGTTCCGTGTGGTGTTGACCAACCCAACGGGCGCTACAATTAGCGGCGGCACCGGCACTGGTACGATTACCGACAACGATCAGACACCCACATCCAACGCAGTCACCTTTAACAAAGGTTACGATTGGGGTGCCGGGTTCATTATGAACGTAAAAGTCAAGAATGTTACGGCAACGCCGACAAACGGGTGGAGAGTTGAGTTTGATCTCGATGCTGACATCGTCAACATTTGGAATGCAAAAATCGTCAGCCATGTCGGCAATCACTACGTCATCGAAATGGCCCCGTGGAACGGTACGATCGCACCTGGCGGTGAAGTGAGTTTTGGCTTCCAAGCCTCCGGTACCGGGCGCACGGCAACGAATGCAAAATTTTATTCCCTCTAAACGGTCGCTTGTTTCGACCATTTAAGGAACATTCGTGACCGTTTCACCATTAGCCGCAGTGTCGGTGCCAGACCCACCATCGATCGTGTCGGTATTAGGGCCACCATCGAGCGTATCGTTACCGTTACCGCCAAATAGCATGTCGTTGCCGGCTTCGCCATTGATCGTGTCGTTGCCTTCACTTCCTACGACAATGTCGTTGTCAGACCCAGCGTTGACGGTCAACAAAATACTGCTATTGGCTAGTTGAGAGGCGCTAACGATATCTTCGCCTCCCAAAGTGTTAATGGTCAGTGTGTCGTTGGCAGGCGTAGTGTTTGTAATCACGAAGACAACCGTTGGCGTCGTAATGAGCACAAAGCCACCCGCGCCAGACAGGCTCATCACGTCGACACCGATCGTACCATTCACGGTGACCGCATCTGCTGATCCATCGCTAGCACCACTAACTCCAAGATCGACATTGACCACGGCAATATCGGTTGCGGCCAGATCGTTGATGGTAACGGTATCGGTGCCGCCTAGCGCATTGAGAGTTAATGTTTCCACATCATCAACGTCCATCAAAATGTTGCTTAGATTACGTGTAAATTGCAGTCGCCCACCATTCGATGAAGCCGCAAATTCCTCGGCGCCCGCAGAGCCGTTAAATCGCAGAGTATCTTGGCCATCCTGACCTTCGACCACGTCGCTGCCGTCACCTGGACCCCAGACGAAAATATCGTTGCCAATCCCCATTTGAGCCGTATCATCGCCGCCATTGCCGTCGATCGTATCGTTGCCGTCCCCGCCCAGTAGCATATCGTCGCCATCACCGCCATTGAGAGTGTCGTTATCGTCGCCACCGTCGAGAGTAAGTAGTGTCAGCGCCGATAATGTACCACCCGACAGCGTATCGTTGCCTCCCAAGCCATTAACGATCAGGCGATCGTTGGCCGATTCGCTCTGCGTAATGTTGACTTGCACAGCCAAGCCATTCACTTGAATGGTGCTGCCGATGCTGATTGCTTGAATAACATCTGCCGCCGCAGTGCCGTTTACAGTCACGGTATCAGCGGCTGAATCGCCAGCAGCGTTAACTCCAAGATCGATGTTGACCGTTGCAACATCGGTTGGATCCAGATCATTGATGGTAATGCTGTCGGCACCGCCCAAGCTATTGAGATTCAGCGTCTCGACATCATCGGTATCCATTGCAATATTGCCCAGATCGCGAGTGAACAGCAACCGGCTGCCGTTGGCCGAAGCAGCGAAGATTTCTGCACCTTCAGAACCGTTGAAACGCAGGATATCCATACCAGCTTGTCCTTCAACAATGTCACTCCCATCACCCGGATCCCAGACGAATGTGTCGTCGCCGTCGCCCATCTGAACCGTATCCTTACCGCCATTGCCGTCGATCGTATCGTCATTGTTGCCACCTAGCAGCATATCGGCGCCATTGCTGCCATTAAGCGTGTCGTTGCCGTCGCCTCCAGCGAGCGTAAGCAACATCAAAGCGGCAAGTGCACCGGCCGAAATCATGTCGTTGTTCGCCAGGCCGTTGACAGTCAAACGGTCACGAACAGCTTCAGCTCGAGTGATCTTTACTTGTGCAGCCAAGCCACTAACCTGGACCGTGGATCCGACTGCGGCGACTTGAATAGTATCTGCTGCGCTCGTGCCGTTGACGATTACCGAATCAGCGGCCTTATCGCCTGCGCCATCCACTCCTAAATCGATGTTAACCGCCTTAACAGAAGTGCCAGCCAAATTGTTGATGGTAATGGTGTCAGTTGCTTTTCGAGTAGCAAGGTTAACCGTCTCCACGTTATTCACATTCAAAGAAACAACGTTTACATTGCGAGTAATTAACACTCGACTGCCGTTGCGCGTCATGGCGAAGTTGTCAGCGCTGCTGGAACTATTGATTTGAAAGACGTCGACATTATCTCCTCCTTCGATGCGGTCGTTGCCATGGCCGGCATTCCAAATCAAAATATCCTTTCCCTCCTTGCCGAACATCTCGTCGTTGCCGCCGCCGCTATTTAACTGGTCGTTGCCCCGACCGCCGTCCAACTTGTCTTTAGATGCTCCGCTGCTAATCAGCGTATCGTTGCCCGTGTTGCCTTTGAGATGCGCTTTCGGCATTCGGCGGTTGGCATCGGAAACTTTGAGAACGTCGTTGCCGCCGCGACCATCAATGACAATACTCTTCGTTTGCGAGACTCTCAATGCTTTGCCGTTGACGTTTACATTAGAGTCATTCACTTTGATCAGTCCGCTGCGCGAACCGCTGACAGTAATTGTTTCGCTCTTGTTATTACCCAGTACCGTGAGTACGCCCTTGCTGAAAGAGGAACTAGCCAAGACGCGCCGCGTCTCCAAGGATTCGATCGCAACAATTCGATGACGTGTGTTTGAGCGAATCGAAGCCGAACGACGACGGCGTAACGAATGAGCAAAGCGGCGCGGAATCATGATGCTTCTCCAGGAGCGCAGTTACGATGCAAGATTCCGAATCGTAACTGCATCGCGAGACAAAAGAATGGTGCCCAGACTTGAGAATGATGGAACTGAATTCTAAAAACGCATAGGGTGTGTACTTAAGAATTGCCTGATGAGGATTCTAATAGCACCTATGCAAGTCCGCAACAATCCACGAAGTATCCATAGCCGCAGCAAGAAGAAAGAATGCAGTAGCGGCGAACGAATGAAGAATTAGCCAAAGCTCGATGACAGATCTTTTCTGGCCTTAGTCAACTCACAGAGTTTGCCTGCGCTAACCTCTTGTCACAGACGGATTTGCCCTCTAATCAACACCATCGTCTTGGCCAGCAGCGATCCTATTGCTATTCAACTAAGAACACATCCCGAGCGGCAGGAAAAGGATTCGAGGGATTAATATTCATATCTAGTATTGCGACTAACCGCATGGTTCCTGCAACAAAACGTGCATCGTAGGTTCCTAAGCCAGCTAAAATCACATGACCCCATTTTGCATAGACCGTGCCTCGTAATGTGCCAGTGCCTACCAGGCTTTCTTGAACGATAACGATGGGGCGGCGGTCTTGACGGCGCTGGTAAATCATCATGCCGTCGAAGGGGCTGCCAGGTGAATTTAGCGGCGTAAACGTGCTGCCAAGCAACCCCAGATTAATTACCGCCGAAGGTATCAATGTACCAACCGCCGGAGACGGTGCAGTGGCCTCACCATCGTTGGCATCTGGTAAGCCGTTAGCTGGAGAGTAAGTTGCATTGTCGGTCAAGTAAAACATCACGCCGTTGGCTTGAAATCGCCCGGCAGTCAAAGTCAGTGACTGTTGCGTCACCGAATTCTTGCTTCGAATAATGTAAATCCCCGGATTAAAGTTTACGCGGCCGGCAGCAACCGTAATCGATTCATAAACTCCAGGATTTCTTGTTTCCGGCGTGACGAGTGACAGAACCGGATTCGGACTGTAATGGCCAAAACTCGTCGTTTTTACATTGACCGAGTCGGACGCGGTGGTCGGAACGGGCAACCCCTTAAGTGGATCTTCAATCGGTAGCCGATTGGCACGAAGTGGACTCGGCTGGCCAGATTCCACATTACGATAGTTGGTTGGGTTATCCACGCCGCCAACAACCCGTAAGTCAGCCGCATAAAATCTGGTACTTGGTACGATCGGCATACAAGAAACCGCATAGGGTGGGCCAGCACTTTTCCCCACGGGCTCATTATCTTCGTCCACACCGCCCCAGCGTGTGTTCACAACAACGGCTCCCTCTACCTCAGCCTGGCCTATCCCTAGCACTTCCAATCCTCCCACCAGCGATGGCAGGTTTAAGGCTAGCGAAATTGGAATAGGTGCCATCGAGAATTGCGCTGGATCAGGGTCGAGCACAATAATTGCTGCTTCGTCTGTAGCATCTTCGACGCCTGCGACCGCCCGCACCGAAACCTTTTGGGTTTTGAAACCACTCAGAATGTGAATGAAATGGGTGTCGACAGGCTGCTCGATACGAACCTCCGCATATTGAGACAAGCCCGCATAAGGTCCTGTCGTAGGTGGTATCTGCACATTAAGCGTTGCGGCCGTCATACCGCAACGTAAGCTGCGATGAGGTTCTACGACTGCGCAACGGCGCCTAGCCCTCGGCGGGTGCGCATTTTGATCGCCGAGAAGGGCATCGCGATTCCGACCGTCCAGGTCGACCTCGCGATCGGCGAGCACCTCGGCCCGGCGTTCCGCGCGATCAATCCGCTCTGCACGGTGCCGGTGCTCGAGCTCGACGACGGCACGTTCCTGCTCGACTCCAACTCGATCAGCATCTA